>JBGTLX010000557.1:0-4667 GCA_041743855.1 Rhizobiaceae bacterium
TGATCGAAATGCTGGAGAGCGATGCTGTGGACGCGGCGGTTGGCGTGATCGACGACGCGCCGGCGGGCATCCTCCGTCGGGGCCTTTATGACGACGGCTATGTGACGCTGATGCGCGCGGGACATCCCGCCACCGACCAAAAACTGACGCTCGACCGCTATCTAGGCCTCGGCCACATCGTGGTGAGCATCACCGGCGTGGGACCGGCGCCTGTCGATCTTGCGCTTAGCGCCATCGGCCGGCGGCGTCGCGTGCGCGTGCGCGTGCCGAGCTTCCTTGCCGCGGTCGAAATCGCCGCCCGCTCGGACCTGATCATGACCCTCCCGTCGAGCCTGGCGCGGACGGCTGCGGGGATGGGGCGTTTTGTGGCGCTGCCTCCGCCCATAGCTCTCGGCAGCTTCACGATGAGCCTCGTCTGGCATGCCCGACGCCAGGACGAGCCCCGGCATGTCTGGTTGCGGCGAGCCATTGTCGCCGCTGCGACGGAACTGACGGCGGCGCAAAGCTCTAATGTCCAGGGTTGATCGTCCTGCCGCGTTTCGATGAGCCGTTCCGGCCATTCGCTCGGCACAAGCAGTCCCGGTCTTTTCAAACCAGCCTGTCGAGCAGCGGTTTCAGCCGGTCGCCATACCGCCGCCACAGATCGACGGAGCCCTTGTACATGGGCTGGCGTACAACGCCTGGCGCACCTGGTTGTCTAGATCGTCGCTATGGGACGGTCGCGGGCCGGCGCCGGGAGCAGTCCCCACTTTGCGCGATGCGCCGCCCGTCTTTTGAGAGTCCTGTTCACGGCTTTATCCCATGCTTCATGTGCCCATCACCTAAACCATCGGATTTTGGGGTTCAAGCCGGTTGGCCGCGCAGGGCGGCGGGGCAGGGGTTCAAAGCTTGCCGAGCGCGCTGGCGAGATAAAGACCCAAGGTTCCGCCCATCGTCTGCCGATAGACGCCGGAGCGGTAGAGAAGGCCAAGTCTGCCGGGCAGCGATTTCCCGCGCGATGATTCGACATGATCGATGACGGCAAGGGCATCGTCGGTCAGCTGATCCCGGCAGGCGCTCAAGGCCGCAATGTTGCGGGTCGTCCACTCGGCGAAGCCACCTTCGATCATAAAAGCATAGCGCGCAAACCTGGCGCGCACGGAATTGTTCGCGCCGACCAGATTGGCGCAGTGTTGGCGATAGAGGATGCGTGGATGCGGCGAATGGTGGACCGCGCCGCCGGCGCCGCTCACCACAAGATAGCACCACCAGTCGTGACTGATGAAGGAGGTGCGCCGCGAGGCTTGCGCCACGAGTTCGCGCGCGGCGCGGTTCATGACCATGGTGTTGCCCCCGGCAATGCTCTGGACCAGCGCGTTTCGGAAAGACGGTTTTCTGGCGAAACGCGGCGACAGCCCGATGTGGCGACCCTCGTCGTCGATAAGTTGCGTGCGCGAGCAATAGAGCGCGGGCCGGTCGGCCTGCGTGGCAAGCCAGGCGATGGCGGCCGCAAGCTTGTCGTCGTTCCAGATGTCGTCCTGATCGCAGAAAGCGAAATAATCCGCCTGAATGGAAGGATCGATGAGAAGCGAGCGAAAATTCTCGGCGAAGCCGGATCCAGGTCCCCGCAGCACCTCGAACGAGCCCTTGCGCCATGCGCCGGCCGACTCGCGCAGGATGGTCGGGGAATTATCCGTCGAGCCGTCATCGGAGGCCCAGATATCGATGCGCGGATGGGTCTGACGGCCAAGCGAGTCGATCTGCTCGCGCAGATAAGCTCCACCGTTGAAGACCCCAAGCAGGACGGCGACGGTCTTGGCGGATGGTTCTTTTATGGGATTTCCGTCGGTCAAAAACACCTCGGCATGAAAGCCGCCTATAGACGCAACCGACCGGGCGAACAATCCGCCAAGGATGACTTTAGGTTACAGACGATGACGCGATTAGCTCTCGATTCGTCGGCTCCGCCGTGGCAATAGCCATGACAATACTATCGTCGGCGTGGGCCGCCGGCGGGAATGCGAGGACATTATGAAGGGCATCATCCTTGCGGGTGGCAGCGGCACCCGTCTCTACCCACTCACACTGGTGGTTTCCAAACAGATATTGCCGATCTACGACAAGCCGATGATCTATTATCCGCTGAGCGTTCTCATGCATGCCGGCATTCGCGACATCCTCGTCATCTCGACGCCGCGCGATGTGCCCGTGTTCCAGAGCCTGCTCGGCGACGGCAGCGAGTTCGGCGTGCGGTTCTCCTATGCCGAGCAGGCGCAGCCCAACGGGCTCGCGGAGGCCTTCATCATCGGGCGCGACTTCATCGGGCAGGACAATGTCGCTATGATTCTTGGCGACAATATCTATTTCGGCGAAGGCCTTTCCGAGATCTGCCGGAAAGCGGCCGCGCGCAAGACGGGCGCCTCGGTGTTCGCCTATCATGTCGAGGACCCGCAACGGTATGGCGTGGTGACGTTCGACAGGGCTACCGGGCAGGCGTTGACGATCGAGGAAAAGCCCGTCAATCCAAAATCGAACTGGGCGGTTACGGGTCTCTATTTCTACGACAACGATGTCGTCCGTATCGCTTCGTCGATCGCGCCGTCGGAGCGCGGGGAACTGGAGATAACGGCCGTCAACAACGTCTATCTCGAGCGCGGCCAGTTGAACGTGCATCGGCTTGGGCGCGGCTACGCCTGGCTCGATACCGGAACCCATGACAGCCTGCACGAGGCGTCTTCCTTCGTGCGCACGATCGAACACCGCCAGGGCATCAAGATCGCCTGTCCCGAGGAAATCGGCGTGGAGCAGGGCTGGGTGGAGCCGGCACACGTGCTGGAGCGCGCCGACAGGCTCGGCAAGAACGAATATGCCGCCTATCTGCGCCGCCGAATCGCCGAAATCACCGAGGTAAATGATGCTTGACGTGCGGACGCTCGGCCTTGGCGAAGTTCTGGAAATCACGCCGCAGCGGTTTGCCGACGAGCGCGGCTTCTTTTCGGAGACCTACAATTTTGACCGTTTCGCGCAGGCCGGGATGGATATGGTCTTCGTGCAGGACAATCATTCGCTCTCGGTTTCCATCGGCGTCTTGCGCGGCCTCCATTACCAGTTGCCGCCGCGCGCTCAAGCCAAGCTGGTCAGGGTGGTGCGCGGCGCGATCTTCGACGTCGCCATCGACATTCGCCGCTCTTCGCCGAGCTTCGGTCGCTGGGTCGCACTGGAAATTTCGGCCACGAAGGGCAATCAGATTTTCATTCCCAAGGGCTTTGCGCATGGTTTCTTGACCTTGGCCGAAAACACGGAGATCGTTTACAAGGTGACGGATGCCTATTCGCCCGAACATGACCGCTCCATCCGCTTCGACGATCCGGAGATCGGGATAAAGTGGCCGTCTCTGGCCGAGGAATTTCAGCTCTCGACCAAGGACCGTGCGGCGAAGCCGTTGGCCGAGGCGGAGGTTTTTCCGTGATGGGAGCAAGAGCGACAACCGCGAATTTTCTAGTGACCGGCGGCGCGGGGTTCATCGGCTCGGCGGCCTGCCGGCATCTCTGCGCCAATCCGGCCTACAGCGTCACCAATGTCGACAAGCTGACCTATGCGGGCAACCTCATGTCGGTGGGGGGGCTCGACCATGCGAAGAACTACCGATTCGTGCGGGTCGACATCTGCGACGATCAGGCGATGCTCGAGATCATGCGCGCCGGCGACATCGACATCGTCATGCATCTCGCCGCCGAAAGCCATGTCGACCGGTCGATCGACGGGCCGGCAGCCTTCATCGAGACCAACATCGTAGGCACTTTCCGGCTGTTGAACGCGGCTGTCGCCTATTGGCGGGACCTGAAAGGCGACAAAAAAGACCGATTCCGTTTCCATCATGTGTCAACCGATGAGGTTTTTGGCGATCTTCCCTTCGACAGCGGCTTTTTCACCGAGGAAACGCCTTACGCGCCGTCCTCGCCCTATTCGGCCTCGAAAGCCGCTTCGGACCATCTGGTGCGGGCGTGGGGCGAGACTTACGGCCTGCCGGTGGTGCTGTCCAACTGCTCCAACAATTACGGGCCGTATCATTTTCCCGAAAAGCTGATCCCGCTGGTTATCCTCAATGCGCTGGAGGAAAAGCCCATTCCGGTCTATGGCGCCGGCGCCAATGTGCGCGACTGGCTCCATGTCGAGGATCACGCGCGCGCTCTGGAACTGGTAGCGACGCGGGGCAAGGCGGGCCAGAGCTACAATGTCGGCGGGAATTGCGAGCGCACCAATCTGGCGGTGGTCGAGGCGATCTGCGCGATTCTTGATGAAAAGCGCCCGCGGCCTGGCGGGAAGCCTCACCGCGACCTGATCGCCTACGTCACCGACCGGCCGGGGCACGACCGGCGCTACGCGATCGACGCCGCCAAGATCGAACGCGAACTTGGCTGGACGCCGCGCGAGACGTTCGACAGCGGCCTTGCCAAGACGGTCGACTGGTATCTCGGCAACGAATGGTGGTGGGGGCCTATCCGCCAAAACTCCTATTCCGGGCAGCGTCTCGGCCAGGCGCGGAAAGGCGGGGCGTGAGGCTCGCGGTCACGGGGTGTAGGGGTCAGGTGGTGCAAAGCCTCGTCGAGCGCGCGCGCGGCCATCCCGGGGTCGTCGTCGTTGCCGTCGGCCGGCCCGCCCTCGACCTGACCGACCCGGCCACGATC
>JBGTLX010000558.1:0-2371 GCA_041743855.1 Rhizobiaceae bacterium
AACGGCCGCGTGGCAAGCTGGCGGACCCGCAGGCCGGACTGGCGGGTGCTCAAGGCGAGCAAGGCAGCGCGTCCGCCAAAGTGCGCCGCGATGAGCGTGTCGACGAGAGCAGGGATTTGGGCGGCGCGGCGGCTTCGCCCAACGCCACGTCCGGGCCGTTTACCCCCTCGCAGGTCGGCGACGGGCATCAGGCCGTCGACCCGAACGTGAAGCCGGCATTCGCGCCCACGCCCGAAGAATCGGCGAAGGAACCCGGACCCAAAAAGAATCCGCCCCGCGAGTGAACGGCGGTCAGAGTTAGCAGCGGACTCTCAGGAAACCGTCTGATCTTTCTTCCTGCTTTCGCAGTCGCGGCCGCCGCTTTGTCCGCTTGACGGCGGACAGTTTTCGCCGGTGCATTCCTGAGCCTGCGCCGACGGTATTGGCAGCGCGGTCAGACTGCCCAAGCTCGCCAGCGCGGCCAGCATTGTCATGGTGAGGGTGAGACGCATGTCGATCTCCTTCAGCAAACCCGCCTGAGGTAAAGACTTAGAGCAAAGCACCCCTCTTCGCCAGTCGGGCGCTCTAGGCATCGAAAGCCGGCGCGGCCGCTTGCCGCGTCCCCATCGATGGAACCCGTCGCGGTCAATCCTGTTTCTCATGTACCCAACAATCGGCCACAGGAGATTACCGTGAGCGGCAAGGAAAACAGCGAGACCAAACTCTATGACCTCATTAACGAGGTCGAAATCGCCATGCTGACCACCGTCGAGGCAGGCGGAAAGCTACATACCCGTCCGATGGCAAACCAGGAAGCCGACGAGAATGGCGACATCTGGTTTTTCACCGACAAGACCACGTCGGTGGCCAAGAACGTCAAGGGCAATCCAAAACTCAGCCTGGGCTACTCCAACGCCAGCAACACTTACGTCGCCATCACCGGAACCGGCAAGATCGTCGACGACCGCGCCAAGATCGACGAATTGTGGAGCGACGAACTGGAGATGTGGTTTCCGAAAGGCAAGGGCGATCCCGATCTGACGCTGCTGTGCGTGACGCCGGAGCGCGGCGAGTTCTGGGATGCGGGTTCGTCGACCATCGTATCGGCCATCGGCTATCTCCGGGCAAAAATTACCGGCGGAAATGCCGACGACTTCATCGACAACCGCAAGGTCAAGCTCTGATCCTCGAAAAGTGCAAAGGCGAAATGTTAAGGCGACACTCGTGTCGCCTTTTTCATAGCCGGCGAAATTACGCGCCGCAGCCTGGTAGCTGGGTCGCGTATTTTAGGGCCATCCGCTCGGTATCGCGGGCGTAGCGCTGCAATTCGGGATTGGTTTTCCAATCGCCGCGTTTGTAGCCGCTCCAACCGGAATAATACGCCAGATAGAGGTTGAAAGTGTCGTCGCGCGCAATGCCATGGGCTTTGGCGCTCTTGGCGTGATACCAGCCGACAAAATCCACGGCATCCGCAAAATTGGTCCGACGGGCCGCGAAATTTCCAGCTTCGCGCTGATATTGCGACCACGTTCCATCAAGCGCTTGCGAATAACCATAGGCGCTGGAGACGCGTTTCCAGGGAATGAAGCCCAGCAGTTTTGTGCGCGGCTGTTTGGCATTGCTTTTGAAGCCGGATTCCTTGCGGAGCGTGGCCATCAGCACGGGGATGGGCACGCCGTACTTGCGTTCGGACTGCTTCGCGGCGTCCCGCCAGTCATCGAACCAGCCGTTTCCGTGTTCGAATACGGCGCAGACATCGTCGATACGGCTGGGCGCGGTGGCGCACGCCGAGAGCGCCAGCAGCACCAGGATCGGTACAGTTCGATTAAAACTGGACGTGTTCATCGGGAAGAAAAATAGACGGAAAACATAAAAGGAACCTTGCCAACCCCGTTAACCGGTTCGTGCAAGGCAATGTTCCATTCCGTGGATTGTCGAGAAACCGACTTTTGTGTCGTCCTGCCGACATTTTACAGGCGATGGTGACGCCTACGCGGAAATCGCGCCGGTAGAGGGCGGTTTTTTGACAGCCTCGCCAAAGCCATGCCGCAATGATGCCTCGACGGTGCCCCCATCGTCGAAGGAAATCATCGGCGCGATGTCTGCAATTTCATTCGTTCAGGATTTTCGTCTCGCCGACGCGCCGCCGGCGACGATCGATCAGGCCAAACGCTGCCTGCTCGATCTGGCCGGAGTGGCCGCGGCCGGCTCCAACCTGCCCGCAAGCAGGATCATCCGCTCGGTCGCGCTTTCCCAGTTCGGCGGCGTCGGCGGCTTTTTCCTGTTCGATGGCCGGTCGGCCAGTCCCGCAGGGTCCGCGCTGGCCAACGCTACCACCATCGACGGCTTCGATGCGCATGACGGCCATCCGCTGACCAAGGGCCATGCCGGT
>JBGTLX010000559.1:0-4567 GCA_041743855.1 Rhizobiaceae bacterium
CACGAGCCAGCCCCGCCCGTTGAAACAACCGTTCCGAGGCGATATTGGGCTCGATCAGATCGAAAGCTCAGGCTGCGGCGGCGCCCGGGCTCGGCCGATCATCTGTGCAGAGTCGCTCTAACCGAACGCGAACCCGATACCGATGCCCACCACCAGGGCAATACCGGCCAGGAAAAGCCGTTTGAAAAATATGTTCCCGCTTCCCACGATTATGACGGGGTCCAAGCGATCGTTCGGAGACGAATCGGTTGGATAGGGCTGATTCATTTCAATCTCGTATTTGAACCAGTCCAGGTCGGCGGGCCATTTGTCGAGCGGCAACTTAACACATTCCTGATAACCGGTTGGCGCAGCACTGTTTGATACTTTGTCCCAACCGTCTCCATTGTCGGTATGGACGATGATTTTCATCAAGTACCCAAGATTGTGAGCGTTCTGGATTTTCCATTCCAACGTGTCGCCGGACTGGACGCATATGTTTCCTCTTTTCTGATCGACACGGATTCGATCTTTGGGCCTTGATCCGGCGTTCCGGTCGTACGTCACCTTGAACTTAGCCATTCTCTTCTCCCTTGTTATTTTATTCCCGTTCGTTACCCTTCTTTAGCAGACAGGATAGTCCTGAATCTCGACGTATCCTCCAGCTTCTCGAACTCGGGTGCCGAAACGACCAGCGCCCTCGGAAATCCGAGGGCAACGGCCTGCTCGAGGTCGTCCAGAGCTTGCGATTCGTTTCCCAGCTCGAGGTTTATCAACGACGAAAAGTAGTAGACATAAACATTGTTCGCACCGTGTTCCAGGGCCAAAGCGATCTTTTCGCGCGCCGGCGCAAGCGCGCCGGTGTTCACATAGAAATATGCGAGCGCCGCGAGTGCCAGGGGATCAGCCGGATTGACCGCGAGCGCTTCCTCGGCATGCTCAATGGCCGACCTGTAAGCCGCATCCGCGAGCGCCTCCTGGCCGGCCATGTGCTGGTATACATCGGCGAGATTTCCCCAGACCAGGTAGTTGCGCGCCTGGAAAAGCAGCGCTTTCTGGTACATGTCCACCGCGCGATCGAAATCGCCCCGATAATAATAGAGCGTGCCGAGGTTCGAATACCCATAGCCTGCCGGTGACAGCTTCACCGAATGCTCGAACGCATGCGCCGCGCCTTGGAACTCTCCGAGCATCATGTAGGCGGCTCCCAGATCGTTGAAACCGGTCGCGTATTCGGGATTCAGCTCGGTGACCTTGCGATAATTCTCAACGGCTTCCTCGAAGCGCCCGTGGTGAAACTGAAACTCGGCGAGCTGGCTATAGGCATCCCAATTTCCGGGACGTAGATTCACAGCGCGGATGAAGGTCTCTTCGGCTTTATCCAGGCGATCGAGGTGGCCATACGAGCGAGCGAGTCCACTGTATGCATCGACGGAACTGGCGTCGAATTCGATTGCGCGCCGGTACGACTCGATCGCAGCTTCGTGCTCGCCCGTTTCCTCGAGCAGGTTGCCGTGCGCTACGTGCGACTCGCTGAGAGAATCATCGATCTCGAGCGCCTTGCCGCAGGCGTCGCGCGCTGCGTCGATCGACCGCGCCTCCTTCGTCAGCTCGTATTTTCGCAGATGCACGTTGCACAAGCCCGCGTAGGCGTGGGCAAATCGCGGGTCACGCTCGAGTGCGCGCTCGAACAGCCGGATCGCATGGTCGATGGCGGGCTCCTGGTCCTTGCGGTTCCGGTAGGCGAGGGCTTCCAAGTACAGCTCATAGGCGTCGACGCTGTGGGTCGGACGCTGCGGAGCCAGTGCCGGCGAGTCGGGGCTGAGCCGCAGCTTGAGCTCGTTGACGACGGCCCGCGCGATGTCGTCCTGCACGGCAAATATGTCGGAGCGGTCGCGATCGTATGTTTCCGCCCACGTGTGAAACCCGTTCCGGGCATCTATCAGCTGAGCGGTCACGCGAATCCGGTCGCCGGACCGGCGTAACGTGCCCTCCAGCACGTGGGCGACGCCAAGCCTCGCTCCGATCGTGGGGATATCCAGATCACTGTCCTTGAACGTCATCGAGGACGTGCGTGCGGCGACGGCCAGCTCGGCAATCTTTGCAAGACGCGTGCGAATATCCTCCGCGACCCCGTCACTCAGATATTCGTCGTCGATGTCATCGCCGAGATTCTCGAATGGCAGCACCCCGATGGATTTGGTGGACGCCTGTGTCGGTCCGGTACCCGGCTCGGCGTCGAATAAATAAGTGAGCGACAGCGCAGCGAGTGCCGCCACTAACCCGCCAATGACCACAAAATCCAGCCGTCGATCCGAGCTCGGACGCGTGCCGGACCCGTCATCGCGCCAACCCGGCTCGGCCACGATTCCCTGCGGTGTGACCTGCAGGGCCCAAGCAAGGATTACTGCAAGTGGGAATCCGAGAATCAGGAGGACGACGACCAGCGTGACCGTCCACTCGGGCAGCTTGAGCGCCTCGAAAATAAGCTCTGCGGCCTGCATCAGACCCCATGCTGCGATCGCATATACGAGCGCGACGCGGACGACCCGGCGCCGTTTGAGCTCATGCCAGAAACCGCCTTTCGAAGAAGGCCGAGGTCTCGACCCGGCCTGCTCGCTATCGCGGTCCCGCGATCCGAACGGCTCTTCCTCTGCAGGTCGCACCGGCGGAATCAACTGATAGCCGATCGCCGGAATGGTCTTGATGTAGCGCGGGTTCTCGACCGGATCCTTGAGCTCGTGCCGTAGCTCGGAGATGTAATGTCTGACGGCAGGGCTGGCCGAGGCTTCGGCGCCCCAGACCGCTCTCGCAAGCGCTGGCCGTTCCACGACCTGGCCCGCATGCTCGGCCAGGTAAACGAGCACGCTCATCATCTTGGGCTTCAGATGGACCGTGCCGGCGGGGCCGCGCATCAACCCCAGACGGGGCCAGACAGTCCATTCCCCGATGCAAAATCCCCGCTGAAGATCGTGATTCACATTCTTCGACCTTCTCGGACGTGGTGCGTTGCAGATTCCACATGCAAACGCCGTTGAAGGCGATTATACGCAAGATTCGCGCGCCTACACCCAAATCTCACGCAAGAAGATATTACCGACCTCTTCACTGCTTTCTCTCCGCCGTTCAATTTGCCACGAAACTCGTGTTAGAAATCGACTTTGCGCAATGACGGTGTCGGCTATGGCGACTACCTGGAGTAGCTTACCTATCTGATCTTCTTGAAAATGGCGGACGAGTACGCCAAACCTCCCTATAGCCGCGATGTCGGCATTCCGGACAAATATAGCTGGCCGAGCCTGAAGGCGAAGCGCGCGGCGGAGCTTGTGGGGCACTGTATCCAGTTGTTGCGCGCGCTCGGCACCCGTAAGGGGATGCTCGGGCGGATATTCACCAAGGCGCAGAACAGGATTCAGGACCCGGCCAAGCTCTGTCGACTGATCGACATGGTCGACATGGTCGACAGCACGCAGTGTGCGATGATGGGCGCTGACATTAAGGGCGACATCTATGAAGGCTAACGGGGTCTGAATCGAATCTGGTGGTCCGCGCGATCAAAGTTGCCGAACTAATTGCTGAGCGCAATAACTTTTTAATTGACGCGACGCGTCTAAGATCTAGCGTGGCACCGCAGCGACGTTAGCCTTACCCATGACGATCACTTATGTGCCTGGGCTTACGGGGACTAACGACCAAGCAAAGCCAGTCTGGGGAAGTGGGTCGGTCAAGACAATTGGCAGAAGCTTTCAGCAAAAACACGCAAGGCGTTCGCCGATTCTAGGCGGCCGCACTTGTGGCGGAAACAAAGCTTGAGATAGCAACACAAAAGTATGAAGCTTGTCTCAATGCAATACGCGAAGAAAAAGATGATGTTATTAAAGCCCTTGGTTGCTAATTCGGATTCCTGGCGTGCCATCAACGCGAGGTGGGCGCTTGGGGCTGCGCTACGTTTTCGCGTGAGCACCCCACCCACCCGATGCCATCAATGAGATTGATTACGTATGTTGCATGGGTCGACTGATACAGCATAAATCGTCTCGAACCCGCAGTAGCACGCGAAAGGGCATACTGAGAGCCGCGAGGCTCAGGCAAAGACGGACTATCACAAACGAGTCTCCGGAATAACCGGGGCGGTTCCGCGTAGCAGAATTGCTAACGGTTTGCCGCTTTGACTGTCGGGCAGCTTGGGGAAGGGGCATAATCGCCTGTGTGGGGGGGGCTCGCGCGGTACAACCGTTCGACAGAACCTGAAAACGCCGACTCTCCTTCTGAGACGACTGCTTCCGCCACGGCAAAAGCACGAGCTGAGAGCATCGACCAAGCGTCGAAGCCAAGACACGAAATCGCAATGAACGCGATTCAAAATATCGAGTAAAAAATCGCGCCTCATGGGCTTGGGCTTCACAGCTGGCTCGAGCGGAAGCAAAAGCGATCAACCAGGAGAGCGGCTGGCTACCGCTGGCTGATCTCCACCGATTGCTCAACGGCCTTTAGGTCCGGGAGGCACATGGCCAGCAACCGGCTGAAGGGGCGTGCCGCTGTGACGGCACTCTCGGCGCGCGATCAGACGTTTGCCGCTCAATCGCGC
>JBGTLX010000560.1:0-1798 GCA_041743855.1 Rhizobiaceae bacterium
ACAAGCTGGCATGCCCAATATAGGGAATCGCGTGGACAAATGAAAGGCCGGAATGCCGCCGGCAAAGAAGGCCGCGCTATCAGTATGCGGCCAGCGTGGGTTCGGCTATGATCGGGCAAATCCCCGAATCGAAGCAAAGACATGCGGCAATATCTCGACCTTCTGAATCACGCGCTCGATCAGGGCGTCGACCGACCCGACCGGACCGGCACCGGAACGCGGGGCGTGTTCGGCTATCAGATGCGTTTCGACCTCGTCAAAGGCTTTCCGGTCACGACGACCAAGAAACTGCACATGAAGTCGATCGTGCACGAGCTGCTGTGGTTTCTTAACGGCGACACCAACATCAAATATCTGAACGATCATGGCGTGACGATCTGGGACGAATGGGCCGACGAGAACGGCGACCTCGGCCCGGTCTATGGCAAACAGTGGCGGTCCTGGCCGGACGGCAAGGGTGGTACGATCGACCAGATCGCCAATCTCATGAATCAGTTGGCGAAAAACCCTTACTCGCGGCGGCTGATCGTATCGGCCTGGAATCCGGCGGAAGTGGACGCCATGGCGCTGCCGCCCTGTCACTGCCTGTTCCAGTTCTACGTCGCCGAGGGACGGCTTTCGTGCCAGCTCTACCAGCGCTCGGCCGACATCTTTCTCGGCGTGCCGTTCAACATCGCCTCCTACGCCCTCCTGACGATGATGGTGGCGCAGGCGGCGGGGTTAAAACACGGCGAGTTCATTCACACGCTGGGCGACGCCCATCTTTACGCCAATCATTTCGCGCAGGCGCGCGAGCAGCTGTCGCGCCAGCCTAAGGCGCTGCCGACGCTGTGGATCGACCCGGAGGTGAAGGATATCTTTGCCTTCCGCTACGAGCATTTCAGGCTCGACAATTATGTCGCCGAGGCGACGATCAAAGCGCCGATCGCGGTGTGAGGACGGCACGCGATGGACATAGCCATCTATGTGGCGATCGCCGAAAACGGCGTGATCGGACGCGAGGGCGGGCTGCCGTGGCGGCTGTCGACGGACATGAAGCGGTTCAAGGCGACGACCATGGGCAAGCCCGTCATCATGGGCCGAAAAACCTGGGAGAGTTTCCCGAAGCGTCCGCTGCTCGGCCGGCTCAACATCGTCGTGACGCGCGACAGTTCTTACGTCGCCGAAGACGCAGAAATTGCCGGGTCACTCGACGACGCGTTGAAACTCGCGACAATCCGCGCGCGCTGCATGGCTGGAATGGACGAGATCTGCGTGATCGGTGGGGGCGAGATCTATGCCCAGGCTTTGCCGCTGGCGGACCGGTTGCACATAACGCATGTGCTGGGCGAGGTGGACGGCGACACCCGCTTTCCGCCGATCGACCCGGAAATCTGGAAGCCGGTCCGCTCGGAGGACTTCGCCGCCGGCGAAAAGGACAGCCATCCGACCCGCTATGCGGTTTACGAACGGCGGACTTAGACCGCCGGGCATCCTTCGGACGTACAAAGGACGATCTAACACTTTGAATGAGCGTCGGAATAATCCCGAAAACCGGATTCCATTTTTCGGTCCGACGCTTTAAATTCATTAAAGTTTGGCAATCAAGGCCTTGCAGAGCTAAATTCAGGGCAAGGTGGGGCAGCCCCGCGTTGAAAGCGCGGCTTTCGATCCCTATAGAGAAGAGAACGGGCAGCGCGCCGGGCCTTCCGCCCGCGCTCCCGAATAAAAATAGTGGTCGAAAGGACTTTCATGCCCTGGAAGAATCAGAGCGGCGGCGGCGGCCCTTGGGGTGGCGGCGGCAATGGCGGCGGCCCGT
>JBGTLX010000561.1:0-3938 GCA_041743855.1 Rhizobiaceae bacterium
GCGGCGCCCAGCCGCGCGGAAGCGCCCAGCGCCGCTTCGATGTCGCCGTAGCCCAGCAATGCCGCGCCCGGTCCGTTTGCCCAGATCACCTGTTCCAGATCGGTCGACAGAATGACCAGCGCCTCGCCCGCCGCGAATCGGGCTCGAATTTGGTCGAGAATGGCGACATCCAGAAAAGAGTAGGGCTCTGACGGCATGCGGAAACGATATCCTCGGGGGCGGGACGCCGCCACTGCTTGATTAACCGTTTGTTAATAAAAGCCGCCGGCGTCCGCGTCCAGAAATCACGCCTGACGACCCGGGCTATTTGGCGACGTGGTTAACCCAACGGGACTTTTTTTAGTGCGACGCACCATTTCATGTTGCAATGCACAATAAGATACTCTATATGACGGTTATCGATCAACAAGATGGCTTCACCGCAAGCCACTTATACCAAAGGACAGGAAATATGGCCAAGGTTGCAGACAAAACCGCAGAGATGCTTGAAAACGTCGATTACCCTTCGTTCGACGCGTCGAAGGCGAACGACCAGTTCCGTGCGATCGCCGAAAAGGGCGTCGAGCAGTCGAAGGAAGCTTACGACAAACTGAAGAATGGCGCCGAAGAGACCCAGAAGGCTATGGAGTCGACCTTCGAGACCGCCAAGTCTGTGTCGAGCGACCTGTCGATGAAGACTATTTCGGCGCTGCGCGCCAACGCCGAAGCCGGCTTCTCGCACCTCGAAGCGCTTCTCGGCGCCAAGTCCGTTTCCGAAGTCATGGAACTGCAGACGTCGTTCTTGCGCAAGCGCGTCGAGATGACCGTCGAGCAGACCAAGGAGATGCAGGCCGTGTCGACGAAGGCTGCCGAAGAGGTTTCCAAGCCGATCAAGGCCGTCTTCGAGAAGGCCATGAAGGAACTCAAGGTCGCCTAAGGAGTTAGGCGATCGGACATCCCTGGAAGGCGGCACCTCCTCCCGCTTCCTTTCAGGCCAACAGCCGGCACCTCCTCCCGCCGGCTTGTAAAAAGGAAAAGGTCGGCTCCTCCCGCCGGCCTTTTTCTTGTGCCGCGCTCGCCGGCCGGTTTTTGCTTTCCCATCGGCCTTGAATTAAAATTGGATACTCCGTATGGACGGCTTCGCCGCAAGGTGGCCTGCGCGGTTGTAGCTCAGTTGGTTAGAGCGCCGGATTGTGGATCCGGAGGTCGGTGGTTCAAGCCCACCCAACCGTACCATCCTCCACGACTTCAATTTTGTTAATCGACTGCTTACGCTTGGGATCGGGCGATCGCGCGTCGTGCCGAGTAAGAAAGAATCACCGCTTCGGATCGCAGCCACCGGAATGTGGATGACCAGCCGTTCCGTTTGCATTGACCCTCTCTCTTCGCTATTGCAATCCTGTCTCAGGCATTCGGAAATGTGGCAATCCGGCTTTTGCGAGGGCAGCGCGCGGGGACTGGATCAGCGTGTGTTAACGACTGCATGATTGACGCAATTCTTCCAGCGCTGGCCGCGCCGCTTCGACGATGGCTGGCCGCCCAGCCCCGCCAGTACAAGAAGCTTTTTCTGGTTTCCTTCGATGCGGTTTCTCTCGTCGCGTTGGTCTGGCTGAGCTTCTGGTTTCGCCTGGGCGCCCCGTTCATGCCGAATGTCGGGCAAGTCCTGATCATGCTGGCCGCCCCCGTGGTCGCCATTCCGATCTTCGTGCGCATGGGCCTCTATCGGTCGGTCCTGCGCTATCTGCCCGAGCGGGCGATCTGGACGATCCTCCAGGCCGTGACGATCGCCACTCTCGTCTGGGTCAGTCTCGCATTCCTGACGCGCATGACCGGAATCGAGGGAATTCCGCGTTCGGTGCCGGTCGTCTTCTGGATATTGGCCGCGGTCGTGGTCGTCGGCAGCCGCTTCGGCGCAAAATGGCTGCTGAGCGACCGCGGATCCCGGCATGACGGGAGAACCAAAACCATCATCTACGGCACCGGCGAGGCCGGCCGCCAACTTGCCGATGCCTTGAGAAACTCCACCGATCGGCATCTCGTCGGATTCTTCAGCGACGATTCGACCCTGCACGGGCTGGATATTCTCGGCCTGCGGGTCTATTCGCCCGGCCACCTTGAGCGGACCCTCTACAATCTTGGCGTCAACGAGGTTATCATCACCGCGTCGAACTCCGGGGAGCGCCGCGACCTCGTGACGCATCTGGGATCCTTGGGCGTCAGGATCCGCATCCTTCCCGCAATCGCCGATCTGGCCGCAGGCAAGTATCTGGTCAGCTATATCCGCGAAATCGACATCGACGATCTGCTCGGCCGTTCACCGGTGCCGGCGGATTTGCAGCTGCTTCGAGCGAGGGTCGAGGGGCGTGTCGTCCTTGTGACCGGGGCGGCGGGCTCGATCGGATCGGCCGTGTGCCGGACGATCGCCGAACTCAGGCCGTCGCGGCTGATCCTGATGGAGTTTAACGAGCATGGTCTTTATCAGATATCCCGGGAACTCAGGGAAAGGGCCGACTTTCCGATCGAAGTGCGGCTCGGCTCGGTCGCCAGCCCGGACTTTGTCGACCGAGTGCTCGGCGCTGCTCCTGTCGACACGATCTATCATTGCGCCGCCTTCAAGCATGTGTCGCTGGTCGAGGAGAACGTGCTTGAAAGCGTTTTCAACAATATCGTGGGAACGCATGTTCTGGTCGAGGCCGCCTACCGCTACAACGTGGCCAATCTCGTCCTGATCTCGTCCGACAAGGCGGTGCGCCCCATCAGCGTCATGGGCGCGACCAAAAGATGGTCTGAATTGATCGTCGGCCATTTCGCCGGCAAACCCGGCCCGCAAGGCGAAACGCGGAACTTTTCGGCCGTGCGCTTCGGCAACGTGATTGGGTCCAGCGGTTCGGTCGTTCCGCTTTTCAAGGAGCAGATCGCCAAGGGCGGCCCGGTCACCATCACCCACAACGATATGACTCGCTACTTCATGTCGGTCCGCGAGGCTGCCGAACTGATCATTCAGGCGAGCGCGCTTTCACAGAGTGGGGACATCCTGCTTCTGGAGATGGGCGAGCCGATCCGCATCAGGGAACTTGCGGAAGAGATGATCGCGCTCGCCGGCCTGACGGTGCGCGACGACGCCGATCTGGAGGGCGACATCGACATCGTCGTCATCGGTCCGCAGCCCGGCGAGAAATTGAGCGAAGAGCTTTTTTACGACCCGGCCGGCGTCACGGCCACCGCCCACCCGAAAATTCTACGGGGCAGGCGTATCGGCGGGCTGACATCCGACATTCCCACCCAGATCGGCAAGATTAAAGCGGCCCTGGTCGGCCGCGACGAGGCGGCAACGCGGCGAATTCTGTTCGATCTGGCCGAGCGCGGGGTGGAGGGGATCGGCGGCCGCCAGTCAATGAACTCTTAACATGTAGAAAGAGCGGGTTCAGAAAAGTGAGCCCTGTCCGCCGCCCGCCGCCGTTTTCGGCTTCGCCGCTGGTCTGGCCGGCGGCCGGTTTGAAATCTCGTCGCCCGATGCCACTGCGTTGGCTTCGCCGTCGGCAAAGCGCAGTGTGAGATGATCGCCGGAAGCGACATTCGCGGCCCGTTTGACCAGCGCGCCATCGGGGTCGCGCACCAGAACAAAACCCCGGTCGAGGATGGACTGATAGGACAGCGTCGACATGAGCCGCTCTGTCTGGATCAGTCTGCCGCGCAGCCGTTCCAGCCTTCCCGACATGGCCCGGACGCCCCGCCGCTCCAGCGCGATCAGCCCTTCACCGGCGATTTTTTGCCGCCGCTTCAAAGGTCCAGTGTCGAGGCGCGTTTGTGTCCGATCAAACTGAGTGCGCTTCTGGCGAACCAGAACGCCGAGCGCGTTGCCGGCGCGATTCAAGTCCCGCCGGACCGTTTTCCTGGCTTCGCCGATCCGCCGCGACAGCATGGCCGGCGTCAGCCGGGCCGCACTTAGGCGCGCGCGC
>JBGTLX010000562.1:0-7197 GCA_041743855.1 Rhizobiaceae bacterium
GGCCCCCCCCCCCCCCCCCCCGCGACTGCGGTGACTGCGGCCAAGGGGCTGGGCAAAGGGGAAATGAATGGCCGGAAATTTATCCTTCGATGCGTTGAAAAAAGCGGTTGCGGGAGACGAGATCGACACGGTGCTTTGCTGCGCCGTCGACATGCAGAGCCGGCTCGTCGGCAAGCGCTTCCTGGCGAAGTATTTCGTCGAGTCCGGCTATGAGGAAACCCATGGCTGCAACTATTTGCTCGCCAACGACATCGATATGGAGACGGTGCCTGGCTACAAGGCGGCAAGCTGGTCTCAGGGCTATGGCGACTTCGTCATGAAGCCCGACCTTTCCACCATCCGCGGCATACCCTGGCTCGAGAAGACCGCGCTGGTGCTGTGCGACCTGCAGGATCACCACACCCATGAAGACCTGTCGCATTCCCCCCGCGGAATCCTCAAGAAACAGGTCAAGCGGCTGCGGGAGCGCGGTTATCTCGCCTATTTCGCCTCCGAGCTCGAATTTTACCTGTTTTCCGAAACTTACGATTCCGCCCGCGCGAAACACTGGCAGAACCTCGAGACAGCCTCGTCTCATATCGGCGACTACCTGATCGGCATCACGACCAAGGAAGAAGGCGTGATGCGCCGGCTGCGCAACGAGATGGAGGCGGCGGCCATCCCGATCGAAAACTCGAAGGGGGAAGCAGGGCCGGGGCAGGAAGAGATCAATGTGCGCTACGCCGAGGTGCTGGAGATGGCCGACCGGCACGTCATCCTGAAGAACGGCGCCAGGGAGATCGCCAGTCAGGAGGGCAAGGCCATCAGCTTCATGTCCAAGTACAATTACAGACTCGCCGGTAATTCCAGCCACATCCACAATTCGCTGTGGAGCGCCGACGGCAAGACGCCGCTCTTCTTCGACAGGAAAGCCGACTGGACGCTGTCCACGCTCGGCCAGCAATGGGCGGCCGGCCAGCTCAAATACGCCAGCGAATACACCTGCCTGCTCGCGCCTTACATCAACTCCTACAAAAGGTTTCAGGCGGGAAGCTGGGCGCCGACCCGGATCATCTGGAGCCGCGACAACCGCACCGCCGGGTTCCGGCTGTGCGGAGAGGGGACCAAGGGCATCCGCATGGAATGCCGCATCGGCGGCGCGGATTTGAATCCGTATCTGGCTTTTTCGGCGCTCATCGCCGCCGGCCTCGCCGGCATTGACGAGAAGCTCGAACTGCCAAAACCGTTCGTGGGTGACGCTTACCAGGCGGCGCAACTGCCCGAAATTCCCAAGACGCTGCGCGAGGCGACCGAGACGCTGGCGAAATCGAAGATGCTCAAGGCCGCGCTCGGCGAGGACGTCATCGAGCACTACGTCCACACCGCCAAATGGGAACAGCTTGAATATGACCGTCGTATAACGGATTGGGAGCTGCACCGGGGGTTTGAGAGGTATTGATAATATCACAACGTTGAGATATGTTGCGCTTGGAGGTGTGCGATGACTCTCAACATTGACAAAAAGTGGTTCATGAATCGCTGGGCCGAAAAGGGCCTGTCCCTTCGAAAGGTCGCTAAATTGATCGATATTGATCCCGGCGCGTTATCTTATACGCTCAGTGGCAGACGTCAGATGAAGGTTCCTGAGATTAGCAAAATCGCAACTATTATGGGCGTTTCGCGTGAGGAGGTGCTCGCGCATATCGAAGGAAACGCGACTTCTAGTGCTCCATCGAGAAGTGAGGACAAGCGTGGCGGCGCTCCCGACACGACGACCGCAAGGATCAGCGAACACTCGGGATTCGGTTTCATGAAGGGGTTGATCAAGATCGAAGAAGGCTTCGATATCACTGGTCCTTTTAGCGACGAACCATGGGACGAAGGCTATCTTGGCACAGATCGTTGAAAGACGAGGGAGCGCTGTTCTTCTCGATACCTGTGCGGTTCTCTACATCGCGCTGGCGACCAGAATCCAACCGGAAGCTGACGAATTGATCGGTACGGCCGCCCGGGACGGGTTTCTTTACGTCTCGCCTGTCTCGGCCTGGGAGATTGGGATGGGTGCCGCTCGCGGTCGCCTTAGCCTGCCGGTAGAACCGCTCGCCTTCTTCGATCGCTTCATGGATCGCGTCAACGCGAAGCTGGGTCCCCTGTCCCCTGAGATTCTGGTGCATTCAACCGCCTTACCCGCCAAACCCCACAAAGATCCAATGGATCGGGTTCTTATGGCGACGGCCAGGCTTCACGAGATGATCCTTGTAACGAGCGATCGGCTCATTCTTGCTTATGGCAAAGCTGGCCATGTGCAGACGCTTAAATGTTGATAGTTGGAGCACATCTTGGAAACCATCAAACTCAAATCCCCCATCGACGGCTCGATCCATGCCGAGCGGCCGGTCGCCACCGATCAGGCGATCAACGCTGCGGTCGAACGAGCGAAAGCCGCGCAGGTCGGCTGGGCGCGGACCCCGATCGCCGAGCGCGGCCAATACATGCTTTCGATGCTTGAGGCGCTGGTCGCCATGACCTACGAGATCGTGCCGGAGATAGCCTGGCAGATGGGCCGGCCGACCCGCTATGGCGGCGAGTTCGGCGGCGTCAAGGAGCGTACCCACTACATGGTCGAGATCGCCGAACGCGCGCTCGGCCCCGTCATGGCCTCCAATCCGAAGGATGGTTTCCGCCGCTACGTGAAGAAGGACCCGCTCGGCGTGGTGATGGTCATCGCGCCGTGGAACTATCCCTATCTCACAGCCGTCAACACCATCGTTCCGGCGCTGATGGCCGGCAACGCGGTGATCCTGAAACACGCCGCGCAGACCCTGCTGGTCGGCGAGCGTTTCGCGCAGGCCTTCGAGAAGGCTGGCCTGCCCGAGGGCGTGTTCCGGAATGTCGTCCTCAACCATGCGCAGACCGAGAAACTGCTCGCCTCGGGCAAGATCGATCATGTCAATTTCACCGGTTCCGTCGCCGGCGGGCGCGCCATCGAGAAGGCCGCGGCCGGCACCTTCATGACGCTCGGGCTGGAACTCGGCGGCAAGGATCCGGCCTATGTCCTGCCCGACGCCAAGCTCGATTTCGCGGTCGCCAATCTGGTCGATGGCGCGTTCTACAATTCGGGCCAGTGCTGCTGCGGCATCGAGCGCGTCTATGTCCATGAGAAGATCTATGACGCGTTCGTCGAAGGCTTCGTCGCCGAGACGAAAAACTATGTCGTCGGCAATCCGCTCGACGCGGCCACCACGATGGGGCCGATGGCGCAGGCGCGTTTCGCCGATTCCATCCGCGAACAGAAGGCCGAAGCGCTGCGCAAGGGCGCGACCGCGCATATCGGCATGACGGTGGAAAACGATGTCGCCGGTTCGCCCTATCTCGCGCCGGAAGTGCTGACGAAGGTCGATCACCAGATGAGCGTCATGCGCGAGGAAAGTTTTGGGCCGATCGTCGGCATCATGAAGGTGCGCAACGACGAGGAAGCGATCGCGCTGATGAACGACAGCCCCTACGGCCTGACCGCGTCGATCTGGACCTCCGACACGGACCATGCCGTGGCCATCGGCGACCGCGTCGAAACGGGCACCGTGTTCATGAACCGCTGCGACTATCTCGATCCGGCGCTGGTCTGGACCGGCGTCAAGGACACCGGCAAGGGCGCAGCACTTTCGGCGCTCGGATACGATAATCTCACCCGGCCGAAAAGTTTTCATCTGCGGGAAACGATCTGAGCATCAATGGAAAGCGCCCCCTCTCCGTCACGCTTCGCGTGACACCTCTCCCCCACTTCGTGAGGGAGAGGATGGGCGTCCAGCCTGGCTCCTATCCGCTCCCCCGGAACGGGGGAGAGGTGCCGAGCGAAGCGAGGCGGAGAGGGGGGTCTATAGTACCGAACATTCAGGAAGTCTGATCCCCAATGACAAAACTCTTTTCCAAGTGGAACTACCCGACCACCATCCGCTTCGGCGCGGGCCGCATTTCCGAACTCCCCGATGTGCTGGCGGCCACCGGCATAAAGCGCCCGCTCTTCGTCACCGATCCGGGGCTGGCGAAGCTGCCGGTTGTCGCCTCGACTTTGGCGATCCTCGACGTCGCGAAGGTCGCCTACGGCGTCTTTTCTGACGTAAAGCCCAATCCGGTCGAAGCCAATCTCACCGCCGGCATCGCCGCCTTCAAGCAGGATGGCCATGACGGCGTCATCGCGTTTGGCGGCGGCTCGGCGCTCGATCTCGGCAAGCTCATCGCCTTCCAGGCCGGGCAGAGCCGCCCGGTCTGGGATTTCGAGGATGTTGGCGACTGGTGGACGCGCGCCGATGCGGAAAAAATCGCCCCGATCATCGCCGTGCCAACCACCGCCGGCACAGGTTCGGAGGTCGGACGCGCCGGCGTGCTGACGCATGAGGAGAGCCACACCAAGAAGATCATCTTTCACCCGAAGATGCTGCCCGCCATCGTCATCGCCGATCCGGAGCTGACCACCGGCATGCCGTCCTTCATCACCGCCGGAACCGGCATGGACGCCTTCGCGCACTGCCTCGAAGCCTATTGCGCACCCGGCTATCATCCGATGGCCGACGGCATCGCGCTCGAAGGCATGAGGCTTGTCTTCGAGAATCTGCCGAAAGCCTTCACCGACGGTTCCGACCTGACGGCGCGCGCGCATATGATGTCGGCCGCCGCCATGGGGGCCACCGCCTTCCAGAAGGGGCTGGGGGCAATCCACTCGCTGTCGCATCCGATCGGCGCGCTCTACGACACCCATCACGGCATGACCAACGCCGTGTTCATGCCCTATGTACTGGCCTTCAACCGCGAGCCGGTCGAGGAGCGCATCGGCCGCGCCGCTTCCTATCTCGGCATTGCCGGCGGCTTCGACGGTTTTGCCAAAGCCGCTCTCGATCTGCGCAGCCGGCTGAATGTGCCGCACACGCTGCCAAGCCTGGTCAAGGGCCTCGACATGGACCAAGCGCGCCGCGAGATGATAGCCGGCATGGCGGTCGCCGACCCCAGCACCGGCACCAATCCGGTCGAGCTGACCAAACAGGCCGCGCTAATGCTGCTCGAAAACGCGATTTCGGGGGCGGTTTAGCGCGATCCTGGCGGGCAAGGCGTTCAAAACCCGCCCGAAAAGTATTTAGCCGGAAAAGTATCCGCTAACGGATTGCTACAACCCGTTAAAAGTAGTTAACTTTTGTCGCCTCGGGGGTGCCGGCTGTCCGTGTTTTCATCGGACTGTCACACCATAGCGGTAACCGCATCGAAGGCGTCGAATGGCGTCAGTTCAACGGAGAGAACACATGTTCAATTTCACGGGAAAGCTGCTTTCCCTTTCGGCCGCGACCTTGATGGTCACAACGGCCATCACGTCCGCGCAATCCATGGACGAACTGGTCGCAGCGGCCAAGGCGGAAGGCCAGCTTACCACCATCGCGCTGCCGCACGACTGGTGCGGCTATGGCGCCGTCATCGAGGCCTTCAAGGCGAAATATCCGGAAATCACGGTCAACGAACTCAATCCCGACGCCGGCTCCGGCGACGAGATCGAGGCCATCAAGGCCAACAAGGACAACAAGGGCCCGCAGGCGCCCGACGTCATCGATGTCGGCCTGTCCTTCGGCCCGTCCGCCAAGGCCGAAGGTCTGCTCATGCCCTACAAGGTATCGACCTGGGACTCGATTCCCGACGACGCCAAGGATGCAGACGGCCACTGGTACGGCGACTATTACGGCGTGCTTTCCTTCCAGGTGAACAAGGATCTCGTGCCCAACCCGCCGCAGGATTGGGCCGATCTGCTCAAGGACGAATACAAGAACGCGGTGGCTCTCGCCGGTGATCCGCGCGCCTCGAACCAGGCTATCCAGGGCGTCTATGCCGCCGGCCTGTCCAAGGGCGCGGCAGCGGGCGAGGCAGCCGGTACGGCGGGTCTGGAATTCTTCAAGGAGCTCAACGCCAAGGGCAATTTCGTGCCGGTCATCGGCAAGGCCGCGACGCTCGCCCAGGGTCAGACGCCGATCCTGATCACCTGGGACTACAACGCCCTTGCCGGCCGCGACACGCTGAACGGCAACCCGCCGGTCGACGTCGTCGTGCCCAAGACCGGCGTCGTCGCCGGCGTCTATGTGCAGGCGATCAGCGCGTTCGCGCCGCATCCCAACGCGGCCAAGCTTTGGATGGAGCACCTCTATTCGGACGAAGGCCAGCTTGGCTGGCTGAAGGGCTATTGCCACCCGATCCGCTTCAACGATCTCGCCAAGAAGGGTGTGATCCCGCAGGACATGATGGACAAGCTGCCCCCGGCGGCAGCCTACGAGACCGCCGTGTTCCCGACGCTCGACGAGCAGGCGGCTTCCAAGGAAGCCATCACCAAGAACTGGGATGCGGTGGTGGGCGCCAACGTCCAGTAAGGTCTGACATCTTCGTCCGGGCGGTCTTTTGGGCCGCCCGGATTTCCGCCTCCTCACGGATCGCCGGCGCATGACCGATCTCTCCCTTTCCCGGCCAGCGGTTGCAGGCGAGGCCCCGCCCGCCCGGGCGCGCGGCATCAGTTTGCCGACGCAATGGCTCGGCGTCGCGCCCTTCTTCATCTTCGCCCTGATGTTCCTGATCCTGCCGACCGCCTATCTGATGCTGGGCGCGTTTCAGAACAGCGAGGGCCAGTTCACGCTGGAAAACATCGCGGCCCTGTCGCAGCCGACGATCGTCGCCGCCTACTGGATCTCGATCAAGATCAGCCTCGCCTCCGCCATCCTCGGCGCGCTGGTCGGTCTCGCCATCGCCATCGCCATCGTGCGCGGCGGCCTGCCGTCCTGGGTGCGCTCGGCGACCATGACGTTTTCCGGCGTCGCCTCGAATTTCGCCGGCGTGCCGCTGGCCTTCGCCTTCCTCGCCACGCTCGGCCGGCTCGGCCTCGTCACCGTGCTGCTGAGAGTCGTCGGCGTCGATATCTACAACGATCTGGGCTTCAACATCCTTTCCTTCTGGGGTTTGACGCTGACCTATCTCTACTTCCAGATACCGCTGATGGTCGTCATCATCACGCCGGCTATCGATGGGCTGAAGAAGGAGTGGGGCGAGGCTGCAGCCACGCTCGGCGCCACGCAATGGCAGTATTGGCGCATGGTGGTCATTCCGGTCATCTGGCCGTCCTTCCTCGGCACCGTCATCCTGTTGTTCGCCAACGCCTTCGGCGCCATCGCCACGGCCTATGCGCTGACCGGCTCCTCG
>JBGTLX010000563.1:0-2911 GCA_041743855.1 Rhizobiaceae bacterium
AGGCAGCGCGCATTGTCGGTGCCATGCGTGTGCTGCGAAATCCCCATGCCCCAGAAGATGATGGAGCGCTCCGCCTTGGCGTAGGTGCGGGCGACATCGCGAAGAAGATCCGCCTCGACGCCGCAAACCTCGGCCATCGCCTCGGGCGAAAAGTCCTTTACCTTGGCTTTAAGGGCCTCGAAGCCGGAGACATTCGCCTGGATATACTGCTCGTCGTAGAGTTTTTCCTCGACGATGACATGGATCAGCGCGTTCAGCATCGCTACGTCGCTTCCCGCCCTGAAGCGCAGCTCATGCGAGGCGTAGCGCATCAGATCCTGACCTCGCGGGTCGATGACGATCAGCTTGGTGCCGCGCTTGGCCGCCTGCTTGAGATAGGTCGCGGCGACCGGATGATTGGTGGTCGGGCGCGCGCCAATGACGATGATGCAGTCCGATTTGAGCGCGTCGGTGAAGGGCGCCGACACCGCGCCGGATCCCACTCCTTCCATCAGCGCCGCAACGGAAGACGCATGGCAAAGGCGCGTGCAATGGTCGACATTGTTGGTGCCGAAACCCTGTCGAACCAGCTTCTGGAACAGATAGGCTTCCTCGTTGGATCCTTTCGCCGAGCCGAAGCCGGCCAGCGCCTGGCCGCCATGGTCCTTGAAAACAGCTTTCAGCCCGCCGGCGGCGCGCTGCATCGCCTCTTCCCACGTGGCTTCGCGGAAGACGGTCAGCGGATCGACGCCCCGCATATCCGCCTCGCTGGATTTAGGCGCGTCGTCGCGCCGGATGAGCGGCCTGGTCAGCCGCTCCGGCGACATGGCGTAATCGAAGCCGAAGCGACCCTTGACGCAAAGCCGGTTTTCGTTGGCGAAGCCGTCGCGGCCGTCAACCTGGACGATCCTGTTGTCCTTGACCATAACGCTGGTCTGGCAGCCGACGCCGCAGAAGGGGCAAAGCGTGTCGACGACCTTGTCGAACGACTGGACCGCGCGCGTCCTGGCGTCCTTGTTCATCAGCGACTTTTCATAGAGCGCGCCGGTCGGGCAGGCCTGCACGCATTCGCCGCAGGTCACGCAGGTGGAAAGCCCCATCGGGTCGTGGATGTCGAAGACAGGCACGGAATGGTTGCCGCGGTCGGCCATGCCGATCACGTCGTTCACCTGCACTTCGCGGCAGGCGCGAACGCAGGCGCCGCAGGCGATGCAGGCGTCGAGATTGACGGCGATCGCCGGATTGGTGGTGTCGAACTCCGGCTCGACGTGATCGTCGGCGAATTTGGACCCGTAGCGGTCGCTGCCGGAAATCCCCATCGATGAGGCCCACCGCCAGAACATCGACTGGTTGTCCGGTCCTTGCTCCGCCGGGCGCATGTTGCTGGCGAGCAGTTCGAACACCATCTCGCGCGACTTTTCCGCACGCTCGGTGTCGGTTCTCACCACCATGGCTTCGGCAGGTTTGCGGATGCAGGACGCGGCAAGCACGCGTTCGCCCTCGACATCGACCATGCAGGCGCGGCAATTGCCGTCGGGCCGGTAGCCCGGCATGTCGACATGGCAAAGATGCGGGATAAGCGTGCCCTCGCGCTTCGCCACATCCCAGATGGTCTCTCCGCCGGCCGCCGTGACCGATTTGCCGTCTAGCGTGAACGCGATCTTGTCGGGCATCTCAAAGGTCCTCGCGGAAATGCGTCAGCAGGTGGTTGACCGGATTGGGCGCGGCCTGACCCAGACCACAGATGGAGGAATCCCGCATCACCATCTCGAGGTCGCGCATGGCGGTCTCGTTCGGCACGCCACGTGTCTTCAGGAGCGTCACCAGTTTTTCGGTCCCTTCCCGGCAAGGCGTGCACTGGCCACAGCTTTCATGCTTGAAGAAATCGAGCAGGTTGATCGTCGCATCCCTGGCGCTGTCGTTCTGCGAAAAGACGACGATCGCATGCGAACCGACGAAGGCACCCTGACGGGCGAGTTCGCCGCCGAAATCGAGCGGGATGTCGCCCATGGAGGCCGGCAGGATGCCGCCGGAGGCTCCGCCCGGCAAGTAGGCCTTGAAGTCGTGCCCGTCAGCCATGCCGCCGCAATGGTCGTCGATCAGCTCGCGCACCGTGACGCCGGCCGGCGCCAGCTTCATTCCAGGATTCCGGACCCTTCCCGAAACCGACCAGGACCGAAGCCCCGGATGACCGGGCTTGCCCTGCGCCGCGAACCATTCGGGACCCTTTTCCACGATGTCGCGTATCCACCACAGCGTCTCGACATTGTGATTGAGCGTGGGACGGCCGAACAGGCCGACCTCGGCGATATAGGGGGGACGGTGGCGCGGCAGGCCGCGTTTGCCCTCGATGCTTTCCAGCATCGCGCTTTCCTCACCGCAGATATAGGCGCCCGCTCCTCGCCGCAGTTCGATGAAACCGGCGGCGACGAGGCCTGCTTCCTCGAGCGCCGCGATCTCCGCGCGCAGAATGTGCAGCACCGCCGGATATTCGTCCCGCATGTAGAAATAGATGCGTTCAGCCTGGACCGCGTGGGCGGCAATCAAGGCTCCCTCGAACGTCCGATGCGGATCGGATTCGAGATAGATGCGATCCTTGAACGTGCCGGGCTCGCCTTCGTCGCCATTGATCGACATCAGCCGGGGGCCGGGATAGGAGTGCACGAAGCTCCACTTTTTTCCGGCAGGAAACCCGGCACCGCCAAGACCTCTCAGGCCTGCATTTTGCATCGTCTCGATAATCGCGTCGCTTTCGAGCGCGCCCTCCCGCACCTGCCCGAGAAGCTGGTATCCGCCGGCCAGCCGGTAGGCGCGGAGGCCGACATATTCAGGGACCAGGACGTCCGTCTCGCCGTCGCGCGCCATCCGCGCAAGCGTTTGACTGGTGGCGTGGTCGACTTCCCGGTCCCCGATTCGCGCGGCGGGCGCGCCG
>JBGTLX010000564.1:0-2266 GCA_041743855.1 Rhizobiaceae bacterium
CGGCTGCCTTGTTCAGGCGGCGGGCGTTGTGGCCAGCGTGTCCATCGGCGGCGTCGCCGGGCCCTTGATCGGCGGCCTGCTGCTCGGGATCACCTTCATCGCCGTCACCGCTTTAGGCCTGCAGGCGGCCCGGTTGCTCGCGCCGCTCTCCAGCCGCCGGGTCTTCGCCCTGATGACCGCGTCCTTCGGCGTCGGCCAGATCGTCGGCCCTGTCTTTGCCGGACTTCTGGCGGAGGCGACCGGCAGTTTTACGCTGCCGTCTTTTTGCGCCGCTCTCGTGCTGATCGTTTCGGCCGCGATCGCCGGGCCTGCGCTGCCGCCGCAAAAAAACCCCGGATAGGTCCGGATAACATCTTCGTCGCTTCGCCGAATGGCATTTTCTTTCGCATCGAAGTGTGAATTGATGCCGTCAACCGCTTCCGACCAAGGAAAACAAATTTGTTCGTCTCGTTTTTCCCGCAGCCGAAACTCTTCTTCACCTCGGCCGCGGTCTGGAGCCTTGTCCTTGTTCTCGTCTGGTTCGCCGGCGGCGAGGGGCTGGGCTCATCCTTCGGCATGGGGCCGGCCGCCGCCGATGCCCCGCCGATCATCGGCGTTTCCTCGCTGTGGTCGTCGCCGTTCCTCTGGTTCTATCTGTATTTCTTTGCCGGTGTGCTGGTCTTCTATGCCTTCTGGAACTGGTATGCGCCCCATCCCTGGCAGCGCTGGTCGATCCTCGGTTCGGCGCTCATCCTGTTCATCACCTATTTTCAGGTCCAGGTCAGCGTCGCCGTCAACAATTGGTACGGCCCGTTCTGGGACTACGTCCAAGGCATCATGAGCAAGACGCTCACCACCACCAACGCGGAGTTCTACAGCCAGGTCGCCAGCTTCGCCTGGCTGGCGCTGGTCGGCATGAATGTCAGCGTGGTCACCGCCTTCTTCGTCAGCCACTATATCTTCCGTTGGCGCAGCGCGATGAACGACTTTTACATGGATTACTGGCCGCGCCTGCGCCACATCGAGGGCGCTTCGCAGCGCGTCCAGGAAGACACGATGCGCTTTGCGCAGATCATGGAAGGGCTCGGCGTCGCCTTCATCGATTCGATCATGACGCTGATCGCCTTCATGCCGGTCCTGCTGGCGCTGTCGGCAAACATCACCGAACTGCCCATCGTCGGCGAGATACGCTACCCGCTGGTGGTCGCCGCGATAGTCTGGTCGATCTTCGGCACGATCAGCCTGGTTCTCGCCGGCTACAGGCTGCCCGGCCTGCAATTCAAGAACCAGCGCGTCGAGGCGGCGTATCGCAAGGAACTCGTCTATGGCGAGGACAACGAGGCCCGCGCGCAGCCGCCGACGGTGGCCGAACTGTTCGGCAATGTCCGCCGCAACTATTACACGCTGTATTTCCACTACGTCTATTTCAACGTCGTGCGCTACACCTACCTGCAGGCCAACAACATCTTCTCGCTGCTCATCCTCGGGCCGTCGATCGTCGCCGGCCAGATTTCGCTCGGCCTGTTCAACCAGATCAGCTTCGCCTTTTCGCAGGTCACCTCGTCGTTCCAGTTTTTGGTCAATTCCTGGTCGACGATCGTCGAGCTTCTGTCCGTCTACAAGCGTCTGCGCGCCTTCGAGGCAACCTTGTTCGGGGGCGAATTGCCGGATCTCGATCAGCACTACCTCGACCGCGAACGGGCCGGCGTTCAGCCGGAAGACCAGCCGGCGGCGTGATCAGCCTCTTCTCCCCGACGGGGAGAAGGTGGCCGTGTAGCGGCGCGGGTGTGGGTGAGCGTTTTGGCTGGTCGTTAGTGGTTGTATCTGTCAGCGAGCCCATATGCATTCGTCATCACAGGGCGGAGCAGGAGCGCAAGCGACGTGCGAAGACCCTGTGATCCATGCCGTGACACAAATGAAGGCCGCCACGATGCAGAAGGAGGGTGCTGCCTGGAAAAAATCCCCTCTCTGGCGATTTCTGACACTTAGCTAGCCTGCGCCGCGCCTGCGGCTTGCTCGGCTAAGCTGTTGAAATCGCTTTCTCCGCCATATGGGGGGAGATAAGCGCACCGCCGCTTCTGCTGTGTCAAACGGGGATAAACCTGGAACGAGCGCCGATGCCGCTTAATCTCTCCCCTTTGTGCGAGAGAAAGCAATTTCAACATCTTGGCCGAGTTCTTCACGAGGCGAGGTGCTGGAAATCGCCAGAGAGGGGATTTTTTGCACGTCTTTTGTCCACACCCTTCGCCCCTCCCTTATTATCCGTCCCGTCGCTTGCGCGGGAACC
>JBGTLX010000565.1:0-1554 GCA_041743855.1 Rhizobiaceae bacterium
CATGTCGGCAGCGAGTTTTCTGACGCCGGCGTCGACCCGCTCGACCGGAGCGGAAACCATGCGCAAAACGGGGTCGGGAAGGATGATGAGCGGCTTGATCGACATTTTCCTCACCTAAGGCGTGGAAAGAAAAGCGTCAACTGCCCCGCGTGAGTGTTGTTCATGTTTTGATCTGGCTGCACCCACCGAATCAGATATGGTCGCATAATGGATGAACTTGCCTCCCTTTTTTCCGAGCCAGCGATCCGCCTCGGCGCCACCATCATCACGCTCGGACAGGCGCTCGCCTTCGGCACGATCTTGCTCGCCGGCCTCATCGTCCTGCTTGCGATTTCTCTGTGGCGTTCCGGGCGCGCACGCGCGGCAGCGGCGACGGAAGCCGCCGACCACGCCCGCGACACAGAGACCCGCATGACCAGCATCCTGCAATCACAGGCCGAAATGCAGGGGCGGCTCGGCGCGGTCGCCGAGGTGTTCGGCGCACGCCAGGCTGAACTCACCCAGTCGATCGGCCAGCGTCTCGACGCCATGACCGGCCGCATCGGCCAGACCATGACCGAGCAGACGAAATCGACGCATGAGAGCTTGGCGAAGCTTCAAGAACGCCTTGTCGTCATCGACACCGCGCAGAACAACATACAGTCGCTCGCCGGCCAGGTGGTCCAGCTTCAGGCAATCCTCTCCAACAAACAGACGCGCGGCGCTTTCGGCCAGTCGCGCATGGAAGCAATCGTCGCCGACGGGCTGCCGCATGGCGCCTACGAATTCCAGGCGACGCTCTCCAACGGCAACCGGCCCGACTGCCTCGTCAAAATGCCGAACGGCCAGCCGTCGCTGGTCATCGACGCGAAATTCCCGCTCGAAGCCTGGAACGCAATCCGGGCGGCGGCCGATCGCGACGGCGCAGCCGAGGCGCAGAAATACGCCGCGCAGGCGTTCCGCCGCGACATCGACATCCATCTGAAGGCGATCTCGGAAAAATATCTGCTGCCGGGCGAGACGCAGGAGACGGCCTTCATGTTCGTGCCGTCAGAATCGATTTTTGCGGAAATCCACGAGAATTTCGAAGCGATCGTGCACAAGGCGCATCGCGCGCGCGTCGTCATCGTCTCGCCGTCGCTGCTAATGCTGTCGATCCAGGTCATCCAGGCGATCCTGAAGGACGCCCGCATGCGCGAGCAGGCGCATCTGATCCAGGGCGAGGTCATCCGGCTGATGGAGGATCTGTCGCGGCTGGATGACCGCGTGCGAAAACTGCAGACGCATTTCGGGCAGGCGACGAAGGATATCGACGACATCCTCGTTTCGTCGAACAAGGTGGCCAGGCGAGGTCAGAAGATCGAGGCGCTGGAATTCGGCGCGAACGGCGCCGATGCCGACAGGGATGACGCCGAAAAGCCGGCGCCCGCCCGTATCGCCGAATCCACGACCGGCCAGCTCAGGCTGCGGGTGGTCGAGGAAAGCGAATAAGTCGTCGCGCGGCGGCTACGGTGTCGGCGGCGGCTCATCCTCACCATAGAAGGATGCGATGTCGCGGTGTCCCTCAAGGATATT
>JBGTLX010000566.1:0-6751 GCA_041743855.1 Rhizobiaceae bacterium
CCTCGACGATGACCGGCCCCGCGGCGCCGGTGAGTTTCAGGCAGGTCGCCGTCATCATGGCGAGGTAGAGCGAGACGGCGGCAAAGCGCTGATGGGAGGAAAGGCCGGCCTCGTCGCCGAGCCATGACGCAGCGTGATCCGGGAACGGGCCGGAGCCGCTCTGCACCGAGGGCAGCAGCATGATTTTACTGTCGAGCATGGCGGCGATATCGGCGTCGGCGCAATCCTCGACGTCTGCTTCGACCAGGCTGGAAAATTCGCGACCGCCCATGAAGCGCGCCGACGGCACGGGTTGACCGAGTGCATCGACGTTGATCAGGCAATCGCGCGCCGGATCGAGTTGTTCCACAGACCCGCCGACAGCCATGACGATCACCCAGGTGCCGGTCGACACGACCGAGAACGGTGGATCGCGCTGCTTGAGATGCGGGTAGAGCGAGGCGTTGGAATCATGGATACCGCAGAACACCGGCACGTCAGACTTCAGGCCGATCTCCGTGGCGAGACTCGGCAAAACCGGACCGAGACACTCGCCGGCCCGGCGTACCGGCGCCATTTTTCCGAGCCATCCCATGCGCCCGACAAGGCTGGACCAGGTCCCCCGCGAGGGGTTCCAAAGATCGGTATGACAGCCGAGCGACGTGGCTTCGCTGGCGAGCACGCCTGACAGGCGATCGGACCAATATTGCGGATAGGCGACGATCGTCGCGACTTGGGCGAAAGCCTGCGGAAATTTTTGCGACTGCCAGTATAGCTGCGCGCCGAGATTGAGCCCCAGCCGCAAACGCGGCGTCCCGGTTTCGGCAAAGGGCGGACGAATGGCGTCGTAGTCGTTTGCCGTGGATTCCGGGCCGTCATGTTCGTAATCCAGCACCGGCATCGCCAGCGCGCCATCCGCATCGAGCAGCGCCGCCGCCACGCCATGCGTCGTTACCGAAATCGCGTCGATGCCGAATTCGTTCTGGAACGTCTTTAGGCCGCCGAGGATGAACTCCCAGAGGCCATCTATGTCGTAGTGTGGGTAAAGCCCGCCGGCCACAACCGTGTTCGGCGTTTTTCGGACCGCTATTTCGGACAGCGATTCGAGATCGACGAGCGCCAGCTTGGCGTTGGTCTTACCGATGTCGATGACCGCGACGTGCGCCATCGTCACTCCATCCGAAAGACAGTTTCGAGCGCCACCGCCACCGGCTCGTTGTCGGGCTTCGTCTCCATGATGTCGGCCATGTGCGCCCACCAGCGTTTCATGACCGGATGTTCGGGCAGCCCGGCCATGCCGTGGTCGGCGCGCCGCCACAGGACGCCGAACAGGCTGTTGGTCTCCTCGTCCAGATGGATCGAATAGTCGGACACGCCGGCGTCCTTAAGCAGCGCCACCAACTCCGGCCAGATTTCGGCGTGCCGCCGGATGTATTCATCCTTCATGCCGGGATTGAGCTTCATCCGGAACGCGTATTTTTCCGCCATCAGACGCGCCTCCTGAAGCGGCCCCAGACGATCGGCAGCGCGATGACGACGATGAGCAGCAGGCCGATGAAGATCGACATGACGATGCCTGGCACGTTGAGCAGGCCGAGCCCGAACGTCACCAGCCCCATGATGACGGCGGCGAGCACCACACCCAGAATGCTGCCGGAGCCGCCAAGGATCGAGACGCCGCCCAGCACGACCATGGTGATGACTTCGAGTTCGTAGCCCTGCGCGATCGAGGGCCGTGTCGAGCCGAGCCGGGAAGTGATCAGCACCGACGCGATGCCGGCCATCAGCCCGGTCAGGCAGAACAGGATGAACTTTGTCCGCCCGACGCGGATGCCGGAAAATTGCGCGGCGACCGGGTTGTTGCCAATCGCGAAGATGCGGCGGCCGAAGCTGGTTTTGTGGAGGACGAACCAATAGACGGTTGCGGCCGCGAGGAACAAGACGAGCTCGAACGAGATCACCCACCAGACATAGCCCTGGCCGAAAAAGGCAAAACTTTCAGGGTAGCCCTTGTAGGCCTGGTCGCCCAGGATGATGAAGCAGACGCCACGAAACAGGCTCATCGTGCCGATGGTGACGACGATCGACGGCAGGCCGAGACCTGTCACCAGAAGCCCGTTGAACGCCCCGCAGGCCAGACCGACGGCAAGGCCAATGGCCACCAGGCCGGGCGCGCCGACGCCCGCCTGCACGGCCATGCCCATCAGCGTCGAGGCGAGCGCGATGATCGCCGCCACCGACAGGTCGATCTCGCCCGAAATGATCAGCAGCGCCATGGCCAGCGCGATCAGGGCCTTTTCGGTGAAGTTGAAGGTCAGGTCGGACAGCGACCACGGGCCGAGGAAATAGGGCGACGCGAAACTGTTGGCGGCAAAGATTGCGATGGCGACAAGCACCAGCAGCGCTTCCCAGGAAAGGATGGCCGACCACAGCGGATTGTCCAGCCGGTCGGGAATGCGGCGCGGGCCATGGTTGGCGGTCGTGTCGCTCATGCCGCTTCCGCCTTCTTCAGGATGATCCTGCCCTGCTTGCGCTCGCCGCGCGCGTTGAGAACGACGGCGAGGATGATGGCGCCGCCCGAAATCGCCATCTGCCAGAAGGGCGAGATGTTGACGACCGGCAGCGCCGTCGAGATGATGCCCAGAAACAGCGCGCCGAGCACCGCGCCGCCGACCGAGCCGATGCCGCCGGCGATGGAGATGCCGCCGATGACGCAGGCGGCGATGATGTTCAACTCATAGCCGTTGGCGACCTCGACCGAGGCGATGACGTAGCGAGAAATCCACAGATAGCCGGCGAGGCCCGACACCAGCCCGGAGATGCAGAAGGCGATGAATTTGGTGCGGCCGACATCGATGCCGGCATAGACGGAGGCGGTCGGGTTGACGCCGATGGCATAGATCGAGCGGCCGGTCGCCGTGCGCGTCATCAAGATAAAGAACGCGGCGATGACGAGAATGGCAATCCACGACAGGACGGGAATGCCGACAAGAGCGGCGCGCTGGAAGCCGATGAAGGCCGGGCTCATCTGGTCGGAGTTGACCCACGCCCCGCCGGAGATGACGAAAGTCGCCCCGCGATAGATGGTGAGCGTGCCCAGCGTCACCACGATCGAGGGAATGTTCAGCTTCCAGACCAGCAGGCCATTGATCGCGCCCAGCACAAAGCCTACGCCAAGGGCCGCGACGATCAGCAGCGGAATCGGAAAGCCCGGCCAGGCGGCGTTGAGCATGGCGACCGCCATGCCGGTGAAGCAAAGATTGGCCGCCATCGACAGGTCGATCGAGCGGGTCAGGATCACCGCCATCTGGCCGAGCGCCAGGATCATCAGGATCGAGGTGTCGTTGAACACCCTGGCCAGATTGGCCGGCTCGGCAAATGGCGCATAGCGCGTCGAGACAAGCGCGATCAGCGCCGCGATCGCCACCGCAAGCCACATCTCGCGGCTTTTCAGCAACGCGTTCATGCAGCGATCCCCGCAGCGCTCTGCACCAGCGTCACAGCGTCCAGCCCCTTATTGTCGAATTCAGCCGCAATGCGGCCCTCGCGCATGACGATTACCCGGTCCGACATGCCGAGGATTTCCGGCAGTTCGGAAGACACCATGATGACCGAAAGCCCTTCGGCGACCAGTTCGGCCATGAAACCGTGGACGGCGGCCTTGGAGCCGATGTCGATGCCCTTGGTCGGCTCATCGAGGATGATGACTTTGGGCGCGGTCGCCAGCCATTTGGCGATGACGATCTTCTGCTGGTTGCCGCCCGACAACGTGCCGACATCCTGGCTAAGCGAGGAGGCGCGCAGGTCCAGCCGTTCGGTATAGGCGCGGGCGAGATCGAACTCCTGCTTCAAACGCAACACGCCCGACTTGGAGGTGCGCTTCAGCGACGGCAACGACATGTTCTGAAAGATCGGCAGGCCGATGACCACGCCCTGCTTGCCGCGTTCTTCCGGGACATAGACGATGCCGGCTTCAATGGCGTCGGCCGCCGATTTCGGCGCGATGATCCGGCCCTCCAGCGTGATCGCGCCGGCGCTCGTTTTCGTGATGCCGAAAATGGCGTGCATGAGTTCGCTGCGCCCGGCCCCGACCAGCCCGTAGAAGCCGAGGATCTCGCCCTTGCGCAGTTCGAACGAGATGCCGTCGAATTCGGTCGGGTGCGACAGGTTCTCTACGCTGAGCACCCGAGCGCCGATATTCGCCTCGCGCTGCGGGAAGATGTGATCGACGGCGCGCCCGACCATCAGCCTGACGATGGCGCTCTGCGTCGTGTCCGCGAGCAGCCCCTCGCCCACCATCTCGCCATCGCGGAAAACCGTGTAGCGGTCGGCGATGCGAAAAATCTCATCGAATTTGTGGCTGATGAAGAGGATTGCCTTGCCCTCGCTCTTCAGGAACTCGATGAGCAGGAAAAGCTCCTCGATCTCCTTGGCCGAGAGCGCCGCCGTCGGTTCGTCCATGATGACGATCTGCGCGTCGATCGACATGGCTCGCGCCACAGCCACGAGGTGCTTGTTGGCGATGCCGAGATCTTTCAGCCGGGCGTCGGCGTCGATATGGCCCGCATGCATGGTGGCAAGCACTTCCCGCGCGTGCGCCCTCATCGTCTTCCAGTCGATCGTCCCAAAGCGGGTTTTCGGCGCGTGGCCGAGGAAAATGTTTTCGGCGACCGAGAGATCGTCGAACAGCACTGTTTCCTGATGGATCGCGGTGATGCCGTGGCCGAACGCGGCATGGGCCGAGGGCAGCGAAACCGGCCCGCCGTCGACGCTGATCTCGCCCGCGTCGGGCTGGTAGATGCCGGTGAGGATTTTGACGAGCGTGGATTTTCCGGCGCCGTTTTCGCCGATCAGCGCGGTCACCTGGCCCGGATAGAGCGACAGGCTGACATCATGCAGTGCGCGCACGCCGGGGAAGGTTTTCGTGATGCCGGACAGGGTCAGGCGGGGCTTCGTACCCTCCCCCTTGCGGGGAGGGTCGGGAGCGAAGCGAGCGGGGTGGGGGTCGAGAAGCATGGCCAAGTCCTGATGGATGAGGTGGCTCGATCACCACCCCCACCCCGTCTCGCAATCTGCGCTTCGCTTCGAATGCTCGTCGACCCTCCCCGCAAGGGGGGAGGGTGACGCGCTTACGATCAATAGATCTTCGAAAACTCTTCGATGTTGGACTTGTCGAAGGTGAAGGGCGCGGCCATCGCCGCCGAGTTGGTGTCGTCGAGCGTGACTTCGCCGACCCGGCCGATGGAGAGCTTTGCGCCGGGCTTGGCTTCCGCCTTCTTGGTGGCGAGGCCGTGGGCCAGATAGACCGCGGAATAGCCGAGGTCGATCGGGTTCCACAGCGCGACCGCCTGGGATGCGCCGTTGTCGATGAAGGTCTTGAACTCGGACGGCAGCGCCAGCCCCGTCACGTTGACCTTGCCGATCAAGCCGGCATCTGTGACGACCTGGGCGGCAGCGACGACGCCGACGGTGGTCGGCGCGATGATCGCCTTCAAATTCGGATGGCTGGCCAGCAGGCCCTTGGCTTCATCAGTGCTCTTGGCCGAATCGTCATCGCCATAAACTGTAGCGACGAGATTGATGTTGGCGAATTTCTCCGGCAGCGCCTTCTTGGCCGCTTCGATCCAGGCATTCTGGTTGGTGGCGGTGGAGGAAGCCGACAGGATCGCCACCTCGCCGCCCTCGGGCAGGTAATCGGCGGCGAGCTTGATGATGGTTTCGCCGATCAGATTGGTGTCGGAGGGGTTCAAATGCATCTGGCGGCCTTCCGGCGCAACGCCCGAATCCCACGAGATGACGGTGATGCCGCGGTCCATGGCCTTCTTCAGCGCCGGAACCAAGGCATCGGCGTCATTGGCCGAAATGGCGATGGCGTCGACCTGCTGGGCGATCAGCGCATTGACCACCTCGATCTGCGCCTCGGCTGTCGCTTTGGTCGGGCCGGTGTAGATGACCTCGACGCCGCCGATTTCCGTGGCCGCTTCCTGCGCGCCCTTGTTGGCGGCATCGAAGAAGCCGTTGCCGAGCGACTTCACCACCAGGGCGATCTTGACGGTGTCCTGCGCCTGCGCTGCCGTGGCGAATAGCGCGGCCGAAAGCGCGGCCGTCATCATCAGTTTCTTGAACATGCTCATCGAACTTTCCTCCCTTGGGTTGCATTCCATCGGCACTGCGCCTGAGTTCTCCTCAGGCCTGCAGCGAAGATTCTTCCCTTTCGTCCGCCGGCCTACGCGCCACGATCAGCGCCACGCCGGCGGTCTCCAGCATCTTGGCTTCCCGGTCCTCGATCCCGTCATCAGTGATGACGGCAGTGATCCGTGAAAGGCCGCACAAAATAAGGCTCGAACGCTGCCTGAACTTCGAGGAATCGACAAGCACGACGAGTTCGTCGGCCTGGTCGATCAGCTTCTGCTCGGCCTGGATCAGCAGCGGATCGCCTTCCATCAGGCCGAGCGGCCCCAGGCCCTGCGCGCCCATGAACATGCGCCGCGCATAGAAGTTGCGCGTCACATCATTGTCGAAAGGCGACAGGATGATGTTCTGCTCGCGGTAGATGGTGCCGCCCGACAGCATGACCGTGTTCTTGGAATGTTTGAGCAGATGTTCGGCGATCGGAAACGAATTTGTGAAGATCGGCATGCGCCGGCCGGTCAGGAAATGCACCATCTGGAACGTCGTGGTGCCGCCATTGATGATGATCGGTTCGCCATCCTTGCACAGTTCCACCGCTTCGCGTGCGATGGCGCGCTTTTTCGACGTGTTGAGCGTTTCG
>JBGTLX010000567.1:0-6066 GCA_041743855.1 Rhizobiaceae bacterium
GGCGCGTCGCGGCTGGCCGAGGCGAATGTCGCGCTCGACGACCACGTCGCTTGGTCCCCCGATAAGGATCAGATGCTCGACATCGTCGCGGCGCACCAGCACCAGGCGACGGTGGCTGTCGACGGCGGTTGCATCCATTACGGCAAGCCGCGTCTTGCGGTTGCGGCCGCCGGCCACGAATGTGCCGAAAGTCATGCTGCGGACGAGGCGAACCACAACGAGAACGATTACAAGCAGGATGATAGCTGCGAAGGTCCACAGAACCGCGGTAGCAAAATCCGGTCCGGCCAGACCTTCGAACCACGCCAGCATCGCCAACCCCGACTCCCGCCAAACAAGGGGCGACACTAGACCCTTGGCTCATCCGTTCGCAAGTTGCCATTGAACTTCCGCACAGCCACGGACAGAGGCGATGCCGTCGCGGCGATTTCCCGCAGGCTTTTGACGGCTGCACCTTTTCCTAACGGCAAGAATGTGTTCAACCCCATTTGCGGTCGGCAGGCCGCCATCTCGGGAATCATGGTTTAGACAGCGCATGGCAAAAGAGACGCGCGGCGAATTCTACCCGGTTCCGATCGTCGGCCAGAGCGCGCGTCCGGGGGCAATCACCAGGCTGGTTGTCTTTGTGGTCGTGCTTACCGGCGCGGCCATCCTGTTCGGGATATTTCGCGAACGCCTTGGCGACCCCTTCCTTCTCGGCATGCTCGGCGTACTGGCCATGATCGGAGTGGCTTACCTGTTCGCCACCGCCATCGGCTTCATCCAGATCGCCCCTCGCTCGACCACCGACGAACTTTCCAAGGCGTTTGTCGATACTATGGACCACGGCCTGTCGGTTACCGATGCAAAGGGCCGCATCGTTTACGCAAACCGCTCCTACGCGGATATGACCGGAGCGACCGGCGCCGCAGATCTGAGGACGGTGGAGGGATTGCTTTCCGACATTCCTGAAGCTTCGCCGACTATTTTCAGACTGGCGTCCGGGCTAAGAGATGGCCAAGCCGGCGACGGCGAATTCCGCCTTGGCCAATCGGTGCGTCCGGGTTCGGAACCAGGGCCGCGCTGGTACCGGGTGAGGGCGCGCGCCTTCGGCGTGCCCGGCCACCGCCAGCCGCTGCTCGCCTGGCAGCTTGCCGACGTTTCCAGCGAACGCGCCGAGCAGGAGCGCTTTTTCCTGGATCTGCAAAAGGCGATCGACCATCTGGATCACGCGCCGGCCGGCTTCTTCTCCGCCGACCAGGAAGGACGCGTAACCTACCTCAACGCCACTCTGGCGGAGTGGCTCGGCATAGATCTTGTAAGCTTCGTGCCCGGCGCGACATTGCTTCGCGACATCATCGCCGGCGACGGTATGGCGTTGGTGCGTTCGGTCAAGGCCGACCCCGGCACGACTCGCAACGCCGTCATCGACCTCGACCTCGCCAAGGTCACCGGCGAGGTGCTGCCAGTCCGCTTCATGCATCGGGTGACCGCAAGCCGCGAGGGTCTCAACGGCCCGACCCGGACGATCGTTCTCAACCGCACGCAAGGCGAGGATGCTTCTGCCGATCTGCGAGCCTCCGAAGTGCGCTTCACCCGTTTTTTCAACTCCACGCCGATGGCCATAGCGGGCGTCGACCAGAACGGCAGAATAGTGCGGACAAACGCGCCCTTCCTGTCGCTGTTCTCGTCGGTGGTCGATCGCGACGCAGTCGACAGGCGCGTTCGCCTCGACACGGTGATCCACCAGCGCGACCGGCCCGCTTTCGCCGTCGCGCTCGAAAAAGCCCGGATGAGCCAGGCCGACATCGACGCGATCGATACCTCGCTCCCCAACAACGATGATCGGCACATCCGCTTTTACGTCAATGCGGTTGCCGAAGGCACCGGAGGAGAGGGCGCCGAGGAAGCGGCCATCGTCTATGCGGTCGAGACCACAGAGCAGAAGGCGCTCGAAGGTCAGATGGCGCAGAGCCAGAAGATGCAGGCCGTCGGCCAGCTCGCCGGCGGGATCGCGCACGACTTCAACAACGTGCTCACCGCCATCATCATGGCGTCGGACCTGCTTTTGACCAATCATCGGCCGTCGGATCCATCCTTTCCCGATATCATGAACATCAAGCAGAACGCCAATCGCGCCGCCTCGCTCGTGCGCCAGCTTCTTGCTTTTTCGCGCAAACAGACGCTGCGTCCGGAGGTCCTGAACCTGACGGACGTGCTTGCCGATCTGCGCATGCTGCTCGCCCGGCTCGTCGGCAACCCGGTCAAGCTCAAGGTCGACCATGGCCGAGACCTGTGGCCGGTCAAGGTCGATATCGGCCAGTTCGAGCAGGTCGTGGTCAATCTGGCGGTCAATGCGCGCGACGCCATGCCGGAGGGCGGCGATCTTGCCATCAGGACGAGCAATGTCGGCGCTGAGCAGAGCAAGGCGTTTGGCTATCGCGAACTGGTTGCGGCAGACTACGTCCTGGTCGAGGTGGAAGACAGTGGCAGCGGCATAGCGCCGGACGTCTTGAAGAAGATTTTTGAGCCGTTTTTCACCACCAAGGAGGTCGGTAAGGGCACCGGGCTTGGCCTCTCCATGGTCTATGGCATCATCAAGCAGACGGGTGGTTTCATCTATTGCGAGTCAGAGGTCGGAAAAGGCTCGGTCTTCCGCATTTTCCTGCCGCGCCACATTGCCGAATTCAAGCCCGCGGCCGAGCCCGAAAGCCGTCCCGCGACGGCGGACGCCGCCGCCAGGGTGGCCGATGCGGCCCGCGACCTCTCCGGATCGGCGACGGTCCTGCTTGTCGAAGACGAAGATGCGGTGCGGATGGGCGGTATGCGCGCGCTGACTTCCCGGGGTTATACGGTTCATGAGGCGTCGTCGGGCGTCGAAGCGCTCGAAGTCTATCACGAACTCGACGGCAAGATCGATATCGTTGTCTCCGACGTCGTCATGCCGGAGATGGACGGGCCGACGCTGCTTGGCGAACTCCGCAAGGTACGACCCGACATCAAGTTCATCTTCGTATCGGGTTACGCCGAGGACGCCTTTGCCAAAAACCTGCCTGCCGATGCTAAATTCGGCTTCCTGGCCAAGCCCTTTTCGCTGAAGCAACTCGCAACTGTCGTAAAGGAAGTGCTCGAAGCGCAGTAAACAGGTTCGTCTGCCGCGCCGACAAAATTCCGGCCGTGTCGACGATCAAGTGCCTTGTTGGAGATTGCCGCAGAGGCTCGGGATGGGGGTGCCGGTGACGCCGCACAACGAAGCACAGAGAGGCGACTACGCCGAATGCGTGCTTTTGGCGGGCGATCCGGCGCGCGCGGAATGGATCGCTTCAAATTACTTCGACGCACCTCGACGTGTAAACGCCATACGTGGCGCGCTTGGCTTTACCGGCCTCTATAGAGGCATGCCGGTCAGCGTGCAGACGACGGGCATAGGCCGGGCCTCGTTCTCCATCTATGCGCATGAACTCCTCGCGTTCTACGGCGTGCGCCGGGCGATCCGCGTCGGGACCTGTGGCGGCCTGGAAGAGCGCGTAAAGCTCCGCGACCTCGTCATCGTGCAAAGCGCCCGCATGGATTTCGATGTCGAGGCAGGCGGCCCATTGCTGTTACCCGACCCCGTTTTGCTGGATCGAGCCGCGGTCTTGGCGATGACGAGCAAAGCGCCACACCATGTAGGGCCGCTGGTCTCGAGCGACGTATTCTATCATCCAACGCCGCTGGGGCGGTTCGCCAAGGCGCGCGCGGAGGGCGCGATCGCCTGCGACATGGAAACAGCGGGGCTTTATGCGCTTGCCCCCCAGTTCGGCGCGCGCGCTTTGTCGATCTGCACGGTCGTCGACAGTCTCGTTTCGGGCGAGGATACCGAATTGTCGGAGCGCCAAGCCTTGTTTGCCAACATGGTCCGTCTGGCGCTGGATGTTCTCGTGACCTGATCGGTCTGTTCAGGCCGGTTTGTGCGTCATAGACGCGTGAGCGGGATGACGCGAGCAGATCAGTCCGGCACCTTCACGCTGATCTCGATCGAGGCATACCAGGCGGCGAGGTTGACGATGTCCTCGTCCGATAATTCCTTGGCCACTACTGTCATCATCTCATGCGCGCGTTCTCCAGAGCGGAACGCCTTCAGTTGCGTCTGGAGATAGATTTCGCTCTCACCGGCCAAATGCGGCGCGATCGGGATTTTGGCTATCCCGTCTATGCCGTGACAGACTTGGCATTGACCGGCAAGTGCGCGGCCAACCTTGGCGTCGGCGGCATGTGTCGCATCGGCAAACGCTGCCGCGGCGGGAAGCAAAAGACAAAAAGCAAGACTTTTCATGGGTAGGTGAACCGATTTTGAAAATGCTCCGGCCGGGACCGGCCGGAGCATTTGGAGATTCGCTCAATCGCCGTAAGAGATGCGATAGACCGCGCCGACGAGATCGTCGGAGACGAGGATCGAGCCGTCGCGCAACTGCGCGACATCGACCGGCCGCCCAAGGTACTCGCCGTTCTGGTCGAGCCAGCCCTCGGCGAAAACTTCGGGCGTGCCGGCGCTGCCGTCCTCGTTGACGGGCGTGAACATCACGCGCGCGCCGATCGGCGTCGTCCTGTTCCACGAACCGTGCTGCGCCGAGAAGATGCCGCCCCGATATTTTTCCGGGAATTGCGTGCCGGTATAGAAGCTCATGCCAAGATCGGCTGCATGCGGCGCCATTTCGGCGGCGGGCATGACGATATCGGCTGGCGGCTCCTCGCCTTTGTATTCATTCGTCCGGACGCTGCCGCCGCCGAACCAGGGATGGCCGAAGTGCTGACCGGCGGCCGTCTGGCGGTTCAGTTCTCCGGGGGGCGTGTCGTCGCCCATGCCATCGACCTGGTTGTCGGTGAACCAGAGTTCGCCGTTCGCAGGATTGAAATCATGGCCGACCGAATTGCGGACGCCGTAGGTATAGACTTCGCGGCCGGCGCCGTCCTGGCCGACGCGGATGATGCCGCCGATGCCGTGCTCGCGGTAGAGGTCCAGCTTCTCAGGCGGCGAAACGTTGAACGGTTGTCCGAGCGAAACATAGAGCTTGCCGTCCGGACCGATGCGGCAGACCCGCGCTGTGTGATTGTAGCTTTCTTCGGCGACCGGGACGAGATCGCCCTGTTTCAGCACATTGAAAGCCGCGACATCCGGGCTTTCGTAGAAGAATTCGGCGGCCGGGAAGGACAGGACGCGATTCTGCTCGGCGAGGAAGAGAACCCCCTCAGGCGAGAAGCACGGACCGTTGGGGATGGCGAAGTCAATGGAAGGCGCGAAATCCTTGACCTCGTCGGCAACGCGATCCTTGTCGCGGTCGGTGACGGCCCAGATTTTGGTCTTGCGCGTGCCGACGAAGGTCACGATGCCTTGCGGGCCGACCGCCATATGGCGTGCATCGGGGACAATCGCGTAGAGGCTGATCTCGAAACCCTCGGGCACCTTGATCTTCTCGACAATCGCCTTGATCGCTTCGGCCTTTTCGCCGCCCTGTTCGATGACGGTGAAATCGGCGCCGCCTGTCTTCTGGAAGCTCGACAGTTTCTCGAGGTTTGTCTGGGCGTTTGCAAGCGTGGTCGAGCAGGCCAGCAACGCAACGAAGAGAACGGTGTTCTTCCGCATGGTTTTTCCTCCCTGATGTCAACCCAAAGCATGTCTCCCGAAAGTGTGCAGCGGTGTCGGGACTTAAGACATGCGCAAATCAAAAACCTACAGCATGTCGCGTGAATCCTTTTTCGCGCGACGTGCTTTAGGGAGCAAAGATCGTTCATTTGCGCGGCCAAAGGTAGCAGCCCGCTACCCCACCGGAATTACGCCGCTTCGCGCTTCATCTGCGCGCGATCCTCGTCGCTTGGCTGATGGCCCCTCAGGTAAAGCGCGCAGGTCGTTCTGAGCATCGACGCAAAGTTCGGGATGGCCCCGTTGATCTCAAGCGCCTCGTCGTAGAGCTTCGAGATGAATTTGGGCGTCGTCAGTCCCTGGTTCTCAGCAATTTCATCGAGCAGCGTCCAGAATGTGGCTTCAAGCTGGATGCTGGTCGAATGGCCGGCGATGCGGATAGACCTGTTGATCTGGCGGTAGCCTTC
>JBGTLX010000568.1:0-4688 GCA_041743855.1 Rhizobiaceae bacterium
GCGAGGTCACGATAACCGGGCGCGGCTTCGAGCCCGGCGCGCGCGTGCGCCTGCTCGTCGGCCGGCGTCCCAACAATCTTGATGTGGTGGAAAGGCTTCGCGCCGGTCCGCGAGGCAGGGTCAGCGCCGTTGTCGAATTGCCGGAGTGGGCGCGGCCGGGCCGCGAAGTCTATTTCGCCCTTCAGACACGCGACAGGGATGGCCGTGTCGTATCCGAACCTTTCAGGGTGACCGCGCGGCCAAACCGGCCCGAGCGCGTCTCGTTGACCGGCACGATAACCAATCGCGGCGTGGAGTGCCCGGTCATGCGAAGCGACGATGGAAGGACCTATTCGCTGACCGGAGATTTGCAGGGGTACCGCGCCGGCGATCGCGTCTTCGTTGAAGGGCGCATTGCCGAGGCGTCGATATGCCAGCAAGGCACGACAGTCGAGATCCGCCGCATCAGCGAAGCCGAATAAGGCGCGGTTGCCGGCTGCTTCGGCAGCCGGCGGTCACCCGGACGATCTGGCCGCGGCCAGCGCGCGGGGCAGTTCCTCGGCGAAAATGTCGAGCTCGTCGTCGCGGCCGATGCTGATCCGGATGCAGCGGTCGAGCACCGGCGCCATCGGCTTGCGGATGAAGACGGCGCGCGAAAGCAGCGTTTCAAGCACCTTCAGCGCCAACGCGCCGTCGCCACCGCAATCGATCGCCACGAAATTGGTGGCCGAGGCAATCGGCAAAAGCCCGTTGTCACGAGCGATTCGGGCGATTCGGTCGCGTCCGGCCGCGGCCCTGGCGACGACTTCTTTAAGGTAGGCCTGATCGGCAAGCGCCGCCTGACCGGCAACCAGCGCCATGCGGTTGACGCCGTAGTGATTGCGGATTTTCTCGAAATCGGCGATGATTTGGGCCTCGCCGACGGCATAGCCGCAGCGAATGCCTGCAAGCCCGTAAGCCTTGGAAAAAGTCCGCATCCGCAGGATGTTGGGCCGCAAAACGTCGAGCGGCGGCAGCGCCGATTCCGGCCCCAATTCGCCATAGGCCTCGTCGAGCACCAGCATCGTCGTCTCGGGGAGCAACTCGGAAAAGCGCGCGATCTCGTCGGCCTCCCACCATGTGCCCATCGGATTGTCGGGATTGGACAGATAGACCATCGGCGCGCGGTCCCGGCGCGCGGCTTCGAGCAGCCCGTCGAGATTTTCGCGGTCGTTTTCGTAAGGCACGGTGATCAGGCGGCCGCCGAAACCCGCGACATGGAAGTTGAAGGTCGGATAGGTGCCGAGCGAGGTCACCACCGCGTCGCCGGGGTTGACGAACATACGCACGGCCAGATTGAGCAGGCCGTCGATCCCTTCGCCGATCACGATATTCTTGAGGCTTACGCCGAGATGGAGGGCAAGCGCGGCCTTCAGATCGAAATTGTCCGGGTCGCAATACATCCACATGTCGCGCGCGGCCTGGCTGATCGCCGCAATGACGCTCGGCGCCGGCCCAAAACTGTTTTCGTTGGCGCCGATGCGGGCGCGAAACAGCCGTCCGCTATCGCGCTGCTGCGCCTCGGGGCCGACGAACGGTACCGTCGGCGGCAGCGACTGGGCGAGGGGGGTGAGGGACGGCCGGCGACGCATCGGCATTTGCTCCGGGCAATGGGGCAGATCCTGGCCCCAGACGGATAGGCGGCTCCATGTCGATAGTGCATCGCGGCCGTGTCGTCACATAAAAAGGAAGGCCCGCGATCCGAAGATCGCGGGCCTTCCTTTAGTCAAGCCGTGAGGCTCTTCTGCCGATTAGAAGTTGCGCTGGAAGCGGAGGAAGCCGCCGAACTCGTCGCCATCATCATCGTCGTCGTCGTCAAGATTGTCGAAATAGACGATTTCCGGGGTGATCGTGAAGTTCTCAACGAGTTCGTAGGCGACGTTCGCCACAGCCGCGAAGTCTTCGTCTTCGCTATAGGACAGCTGGACGTTGATGTCCGCCTTCTCCGAAAGAGCGAACGTGCCGCCGCCCCAGACGGCCCAGTCGCCGTTCCACTGGCCGTAGTAGTTCGGACGGTCGGCGTCCAAAACACCGTCGAAGTCGTCATCCGCGCCGGACTTCCATCCGCCCATTATGAAGAGCGAAAGCCGGTCGCTGGCGTTGAAGTCCAGGCGAAGCTTGCCGGCGGCTTCTTCCCAGACCGAGTCGTAGCCGACGACAGCCGATATGCCGCCCCAGCCCTGCGTGAAGGACAGGCCGCCTACAACATGCGGAACATAGTCGTCGAGCGTGTAAAGGGACCCGCTGCCTTCTTCAACCGCGACGGCCGCCGAAAAGCCGTTGCCGCCAGTGAAGGTGTAGGCGATCTGGTGGGTGCCGAACGGGCCGTAAGAGACCAGATCGTCGTTGATCACGCCGCCGGCATAGTTGGTGAAGGTCGAGAACAGCGAGTCGGTCCGGCCGACGCGGAAGCCGGCAAGCTCGATATAGGCGTTGTTGACGGAGAAGCTGTTGCTGGTCGTCGTGAAGTTTTCGTCGTCAACATCGACCGAGTAGTTGAAGCGCAGCTCGATATAGCTGCGCAGCGTGCCGAGTTCAGTCTCGCTGCGGGCGTCGAGCACCACCTGGGCGCGGGAGTTCTTGTCGTAGGTGTCGTTCTCGTTGAGGGAACCATCCTCCGCGAAGTCTTCCTTGTCGAAGACATCCTGGTTGCCAAGGCCGCCCACGCCGATGTCGTAACGGACGTAGCCGCCGACGCGCAGGCAGGTTTCGGTGCCCGGGATGTAGTAGAAGCCCGCGCCGTAAGTATCGCAGATGCGGACGTAGTCCATTGGTTCCGGCTCGGCGATGACGACAGCGTCGGCAGCGCGTGCGCCTGTTACTGCGACGAGAGCCGCAGCCGAGCCGAGAAGCAGGCTCTTAATGTTCATCTCTGACCTCCAGTCAAAAGTTTAAAATACGGGTCTGGGTATTTTGCTGATGGACAGCGTTTCCCTGCCCCATCCCCAATTGCCGAAAAAGTTGCGCGGCGCGCCTCTTCCTCGAGACAGACATTACTCATGCTTCCGTCCCGTTCAATCGGCATCACGCTTTTGCGAGGACCCCAGCGATGCTATCCGCAGGCCATGTTGCCCAAATGACACGTTTTGATGCCCTCCGGTAATATCCGGTTAACCTGCCCGGCGGGGGTTTGCCTCTGGCGCCCGCCTTTCCGCTGCGCCCGGGCCAGATCCATGGCTCCAAAGGGGGTGTGCGATTCGCGGATCGCGAAGGATGGCGGGATATGGGCATCGGACGTCAGATGGAATGGTCAAGGGCCTATGCGGCAAGTCGAGAAGTTCGGCGACCGTGGCGGGATGCGTTTTTTTGGTAAGGAATCACATCGGAACAATTGGCCTGGCCCCGCGTTGGGGTGGCGATCGCTTTGTTGCAGATCAACAAAACGCCACCAAAAAGGATTTTGATCATGAAACTCAAACTGCTTACGATCGCTGCGTTCTCCATCATACTGGCCGGAGGCTCGGCCCTGGCGCAGGACTCAAGCGCCAGCGACACGACTAACGCGGAAAACGCGCCGAAATATTTGACCGACCCCGCCAAAATGGGCGCGTTTTACACCGACGACACCATGACCACGATGCGCTCGGCCGACGAGATTAATACGGCTTTTATGGCGATGTCGGAAGAAGACCGCACCGCCATGATGAAGGAGTGCGAAACCACCGATTCCATCAAATACAAGGATTTCTGCGGCGCGCTCCCGAAAATGTAATATCCGACCTGTTCGGTATTCGAAAAAGCGGGGCTTCGGCCCTGCTTTTTTGACGCTGGTGGCGGGCGCAACATGGCGCCGCTGGTTTGTGGGCCATGGTCCCGGCTGCGCGAGGCCCGATTCTCGTCGATTTCGGTTCACGCTTATTGCTTGTGACCGCCGTTTTCTTTATCCACCGCGCACGGAGAGGTGGCCGAGCGGTCGAAGGCGCTCCCCTGCTAAGGGAGTAGAGGTCAAAAGCTTCTCGTGGGTTCGAATCCCATCCTCTCCGCCATGCTGTGCCTGCAACACGCGGCCCGCCCGAATGCGCTGATCCGACAGAACGACCTCATGCAAAAGTCCGGGCTGTCTTAACAAAGCGCCCGATCGCCGTTGTCAGTGGCGCTGTCCCGCGCCAGATCTCCCTGCCGTGCTCGCGGCAGACATGGCCATTGGCGAAGCCCTCGTACATGCCCAGAAGAGCTTTGGCCACCTCGTTGGATAGGCCGGCCTCGGTAAGAATTGCCGCGCGCTCCTCGGGCGGTACGAACACCGGCGCGACGGGACGGCCGAGAATTTTGTCGAAGGCCATCGCCACATCGCCAGCGCTCCAGTCCTCGGGGCCGCCCAGTTCGACGATGCGGTGTCCGGTCCAGTCCTCGCACAACAGCCGCGCAGCGGCGCGCCCGACATCCATGGTGCTCACCATGGGAATCTTCTGGTCGGGTTCCAGGAAGGTCGGGAGAATGCCCTCCGCAGCCGCTGACTCGGCGACGTCACTCCAGGTTTCGACGAAATAGCCCGACCGGAGAAAAGCTGTCGCCGGCGCGACGCCGGCCAGCGCCGCTTCCATCTGATGCAGAGTGCCGATGACGCCGTTACCCAAGGCGTGCTGCGCGCCGACCGATGACAGGATGACGGCCTTGGGCAGGCGAGCGCGTGTCACCGCCTCGGCGAGCGCAGCGCCGATCTCGGCGGT
>JBGTLX010000569.1:0-21755 GCA_041743855.1 Rhizobiaceae bacterium
AACCGCGGCCGGAGAGGACGGCAACGAGGTCGAGGGTTTCGGCGATTAGGGCGCGCGGGACCGTGACGACGGCCTCTTGAATGAGCTGTTCGAGACGGCGCAGCGCCCCAATGCCGGTTCCGGCATGGATCGTGCCGATGCCGCCCGGATGGCCGGTGCCCCAGGCTTTGAGCAGGTCGAGCGCTTCAGCGCCGCGCACCTCGCCGATGGGGATGCGGTCGGGTCGCAGGCGCAGTGAGGACCGGACGAGATCGGAGAGCGTGGCGACGCCGTCCTTGGTGCGCATGGAGACAAGGTTCGGGGCGGTACATTGCAGTTCGCGCGTGTCTTCGATCATGACGACGCGATCGATGCCCTTCGCCACTTCGGCCAGCAGCGCATTGGTCAGCGTGGTCTTGCCGGTGGAGGTGCCGCCAGCGACGAGGATGTTGGCGCGGGACGTGACAGCCGCACGCAGGCTCGAAGCCTGATCGCCGGACATGATGCCGGCGGCCACATAATCGTCGAGCGTGAAGACCGCGACGGCGGGTTTGCGGATGGCGAAGGTCGGTGCGGCAACGACGGGCGGGAGCAAGCCTTCGAACCGCTCGCCGGTCTCGGGCAGCTCGGCCGAGACGCGCGGGCTGCGGGCGTGGACCTCCGCACCGACATGATGCGCGACGAGGCGCACGATGCGTTCGCCATCGGCAGGCGACATCGTCTCGCCGGTATCGGCCAGTCCTTCGGAGAGACGGTCCACCCAGATACGGCCATCCGGGTTCAGCATCACCTCGACGACGGCGGGCTCTTCCAGAAACCGGGCGATGGCGGGACCAAGCGCCGTGCGCAGCATCCGCGCACCGCGTGCAATGGCTTCGGGTTTTTGGTGGTTGGCAGTCATATCGGCCCCGCTTGTTCACGAGGCGCAACAGACAGTCCCCGGATTGGGGTCGATTAAAAGAGCCGCAAATCGAGCCGGTTCAACAAGTATCGAAGCGCGTGCGGGGATCGGCGGCCATCGGCGGCGAATAGGACGGGCTGTAGATTCGGGCAGAGATAGTCGTGCAGCCAATAACCTCGAAACAGTGACCGCCATCCAGGACAATCCTGTTACGATTCAGCTATACTACTTGAGACCGTGGATACGGACTCATTCTCGCAATGGCGCTAGAAAAAGCAAAGAAATGGGCGCGCGATTTGAAACGCGATGTCGTTGCGCTGTGGATCGCGGCGCATGACCCGCGCACCCCGCTCAGCGCCAAGCTCGTCGCGGGCGCGGTTGCGGCATATGCCCTTAGCCCCATCGACCTGATCCCGGATTTTATACCCGTCCTGGGCTATCTCGATGATCTGCTGCTGGTTCCGCTTGGAATATTGGTCGCCGTCCGCCTGATCCCGGAAACGCTCATGGCAGACTTTCGGCAACAGGCCTTGGCGCGGGAGAACAGGCCAACAAGTGTTGCAGCGGCAGGTATCGTCGTCGTGCTTTGGCTCGCGGCCATCACCGCCTGCGCCTATTGGCTTATGTATCGGCGCTAGGCTCCTGAGCGGCCGCGGTGTTCTCCGGTTCGACATCGCGCGATAGTTCTTTCAGGAACCTGTCTCCCGTTGCCAATCGGCGACCGAGGTTCTGCATGAAACCCTCGAACCGCTCCGTTCCTTTCGCGCGCGCGGATGCCTGGGCGGCTTCCGGCAATGGCGGTGTGATGGTCATCCAGAAACGGGTAAAGAGTAGCAGCGCTTCGCCGAGCACGCCGAGATCTTCATCGAGCGATTCGACTTGACGGCCGAGCTTGTCGAGACGGCGTGACATCGCCGCTTCCAGCTTCTCACTCGTATCGCCTGACAGGAAAGATGCGACGGCGGCTTCGACGATGGCGGATTTCGAGACCTTGCGGCGCAGCGACAGGGCTTCGATCTGCTTCAGCAAGTTCGGGTCGAAATAGACATTCATGCGGCTACGGGTGGTCATGGCGCGTTCCTCAAAGTTCGATGCCGTCGCCGGGGTCCAGGGACGCTTGCCGTGCGATCCCGCGCATCCGAGCGCGCATGGCGTTGGCCTTGGCGGCGTCCACGTCGGGTTCCTCGTCCAGAAGGTCGAACTCCCGTGCCGGTGACGGCGGCGGCGTGATGATTTCCTCATGCTCCGGCAATTCCGGCTCGCGGCGGATGCCCGCATTGGCCGGGTCGCCATCTGCATTGCCGAGACTGGTCGCGGATGCTCCGCCCGCCGCTGCGACAACGCGGGCGGACCAGTCGTCCGAAGCGGAAGGGTTTGCGGCCGACGCCAGGGCGGCGAGGTCAGGCGGGGGCAGGATGCGCTCCTGCAACCGCCGATCCTCGAAGTATCGCGCCTTGTTGGCGCGGATCGGCGGCGTCCCCGCCGCCATGACGATTTCGTCGGTGGGCGGGAGCTGCATGATCTCGCCGGGGGTCAGCAGCGGCCGCGCCGTCTCCTGCCGCGACACCATGAGATGGCCGAGCCAGGGCGAGAGCCGGTGGCCGGCATAGTTGGTGGAATCGCGCATTTCCGTCGCGGTGCCCAAGGCGTCGGAAACGCGCTTGGCGGTGCGTTCGTCATTGGTCGCGAAGCTGACACGCACATGGCAATTGTCGAGGATCGAATTGTTCTGGCCGTAGGCGCGCTCGATCTGGTTGAGGCTCTGCGCGATCAGAAAGCCCTTGATGCCGTAGCCCGCCATGAAGGCGAGCGCGGATTCAAAGAAGTCGAGGCGGCCGAGCGCGGGAAACTCGTCAAGCATCAGGAGCAGGCGATGACGCTTGCCAGAGGTGGTCAGTTCCTCGGTGAGCCGCCTGCCGATCTGGTTGAGGATCAGGCGGATAAGCGGCTTGGTGCGATTGATGTCGGACGGCGGCACCACGAGATAGAGACTGACGGGCTTCTTGCTTCCGACGAGATCGGCGATGCGCCAGTCGCACCGCTCCGTCACCCGCGCCACGACGGGATCACGGTAGAGGCCTAGGAAAGACATGGCGGTCGAGAGCACGCCCGATCGTTCGTTGTCGGATTTGTTCAGCAGCTCGCGCGCGGATGAGGCGATAACGGGATGCACGCCGGCTTCGCCGAGATGCGGCGTATCCATCATCGCGCGCAAGGTGGCTTCCACCGGGCGGCGCGGATCGGACAGGAAGTTGGCGACGCCCGCCAGCGTCTTGTCCTTCTCCGCGTAGAGGACATGCAGGATCGCGCCGACAAGCAGGCTGTGGCTGGTTTTTTCCCAATGATTTCGCTTGTCGAGACTGCCTTCGGGGTCGACCAGAATATCTGCGATATTTTGCACGTCGCGGACTTCCCATTCACCCTGCCGCACCTCCAGCAGCGGATTGTAGGCCGACGATTGCGCGTTGGTCGGGTCGAACAGCAGGACGCGGCCATGCCGGGCGCGGAAGCCCGCCGTTAGTGTCCAGTTCTCGCCCTTGATGTCATGGACGATGCAGCTTCCCGGCCAGGTCAGCAGCGTCGGCACAACGAGGCCAACGCCCTTACCGCTGCGGGTCGGCGCGAAGCATATGACATGCTCCGGGCCGTCATGGCGTAGGTAGTCCTGATTGTATTTTCCGAGCACCACGCCATCGGGTCCGAGCAGGCCGGCGGAGCGGATTTCCTTGTCTTCAGCCCATCGTGCCGAGCCATAGGTTGCGACGTTTCCGACCTCTCGCGCGCGCAGGATCGACATTGTGATGGCGACGACGATGGCGAGGAAACCACCGGATGCTGCGATGAACGCCCCTTCGGTGAAGATCGATGGCGCGTAGGCATCGAACGAGAACCACCACCAGAAGAAGATGGGCGGGTAGTAGATTGGCAAGCCGGCCAGCTCGAACCACGGTGCGCCAAGCTGCGCCTGAAACCCGAGCCGCCAGGCGGTCCATTGCGTTGCCGCCCAGGTCATCACGAGAACAATGGTCAGGACGACAGCGACCTGAGCCCAAAGAATTCGGCCACCACGCATACAGGCTCCAATCGGCAAAAATGTCGGAGTCGATTAGAGAATGGGCGTTTTCGCGACTGGCAACGGGAAAGCAGAGACCGGAGGGCTGCCGGATACTCTCGGCGGCAAATAGGATGGTCGCCGATTACGCGATTCCCTTCGCGGGTCTGTCCTGACCGCGTCTTTGAAAATTCAGGCTGGTCGAGTTGACCGACTCATGTCGCCTGCGAGAGCGAGCAGGTTCCGGAGCGCCGCACTGCAAATATATGGCGACCAGACCGCCGAGAAAGCTATTGGTTCGGGCTCATCGGTAATGGGCGAGAATACGACGCCGAACGTTGGTAGGAGGGACGCGGACGCGCCAACAATGGTGATGCCGAAGCCTTGTCCGACCATCGACAGCAATGTTCCGCGCCCGACATCGAAGCGCAGGATCGAAGGCGCGGGCCAGCGCCCGGCGAGGCGCAGCACGATATGGTCATGCACTTGCGGACCGGTGCCGCCATGCCGGACAAGGAACGTCTCGCCGGACAGATCGGTCCAGGTGACGGCGGATTGCCCGGCGAGTGGATGTCGCTCCGGCAACGCGGCCATAAGCGGTTCGGTCCATATGCGGCGAGAATGGCAGTCGGGCAGTTCGGGCGTGCCGACCACGAACGCTATGTCGAGTCGGTTGGCTCGAAGCTGCATCACCGCATCGCGCGCCGTGTTCTCGGTGATCTCGACGTCGATGCAAGGATAGTCTTGCCGATACCGACCAATCAGGCCATCCAAGAAGCTCCGGGGAATCAAGGCGTGGACACCTATACGGAGGCGGCCGCATTCCCCTTGCGCCGCCATGCCAGCAGTCTTGACAGCATGTTCGAGCTGTTCGACGCCGGCCGCTATCTGCTCCACGAATTGCCTGCCGGCTTCGGTCAGCCTGACGCCACGGGTGTTGCGCTCAAAAAGTGGGGTGCCAAGTTCGTTCTCAAGCGCCTTCACACGGGCACTGACGCTGGATTGGCTGATCCCAAGCGTGCTAGCCGCATGGCGAAAATTCAAATGTTCGGCAACAGCGAGTGTTTGAATCAATGCGCATAGCGGTATGCGCGAGCCAAGCGGTGAGCCATGCCGCGCGACACTATCATGCGCGGTTCCTGGAGCTGATGATCGGCGCCGCTCTTGGTTGTATTGGCGGCTTCCTGTTTCCGTGAACAAAGCGGGTCGGTGGAGGCCCGCTACGGTTGTAGCCCGCGCTTCTAGCCGCTTGGGGGCCGCCAGCGGCGCAACATTTGCGGTCGCTTGCGCCACCCCCATGTTCTCGATAGCCGAGGTGTCATTGAGGGCGACAGAGATCGCGATAACAGTTCTGTCGTCACTTCCATAGATCGGATTCACCGACACGAGAAAGGTGCGTTTACGGAAAACAATCTGGTGATCGGCAACGGTTTCACCAGAATCGAGAGCACGGAAATCTCTGTGCGCGTTCGCCACGAGATTCGGCGGGCAAAAATCCATCATTCGCTTGCCGGAGAGTGCATCGAGGCCAGTGCCGCAAAGCTCTGCATATCTCGAGCTTGCAGCGAGATAGCGTGTGTCTCGGTCCAGCACGCAGATCGGAACCGGAAGTGAAGGAAGTAGTCGTTTCAACTCTTCGATAGGCGTTAGAGGAATCATACGAACCTCCATTTCATTCGTCGGGAACGGCGAGTAGCCGGACGCCGCGCGTGTCACCGCCACAGAGCAGGAGGCCAAGTTCCTGCTTTAGTAACGGCGACCGGCACAACGGGCGCTGATGCTCGATCCTGACGCGGTGCCGCTCGATCAACCGCTGGGCGATCGACGAGCGGTGGCAAGGCTGCGGATCGCACTCGACGCAGACAAACCTCCGGTAGCGGTTGGAATCTGCTTGACCCTGACATACACCCGCGCGGCGCAATGGTCCCTGAAAAGGGGCAGGCAACACTTCACCACGATAGGAACGGGTCTCACGGGACGGCATCGCAAACGCCTCCCGCAGCATCCCCATCGAATACGCGATCCAAGCCATCTCTGCGTCTCATCGGCGACTCCATGCACGGCGACAAGCTGCAAGCTTGGCAGCCCAGTTGAATTAGATTACCACCTCTAATTAAACGAAGGAAGGGCCACATGAAAACTCCCCGACCCCGGTCACCTCTGCGGTCGGCGCTACTTGACAAACTTCGTCGTATCTGGCGGTCGGCTCGGTGCGGGGGCACGTCTCGGGAGGTGTCCAATATGCACGACGGTCAACTGCAGGATATTGGCCTGACGCGGATCGAAGAACGTGTGAGACCCAGGCACGTCGATCCTCCTTCCAGGTCGTAGGTTATGTTTCTCAATGCCAAATGGGTGCAACATCGTTACACGCGGCCTCCGCAACGCCCTGCAGGAATGCGGCTATCACAACCGCATTTTCCAGTCGCGCGATCAGCCCAGCGCAGATTGCAAACTGATTCAGAAGGCTAAGTCTAATATGTTGATGGGTGTAAATGCGGCAGGTTGAAGGAGGAGATGATGGCGGGACACTTCTTCTTCGCCGCAGCCGCATTGGGTCGCGTCTGTCGCCTTACTCACTCACAGCATTGTCGGCGGCAAGTATGCGGTTCGCCCGCTTCTCGCAACGACCGACATTACTCCCGCGTCGCGTTGACTTAATTATCTGTGCTGGCACATGGCTACCATCCTGCTCATGGTCATGACCGCTACTCTTGCATGCGCCGCCGCCAATCAGATTTCTCGGGACGCCGTTGTCCCCATCGCAATCATGGCGTTCAGCACGTCGATCTTGAGCATCGCGATTACTCTTCGGGCTGGCATCCATCCACTCCGGTTTCCCCCGAGCTACCTTCTCGGCACGGACGCGGTTCTTACGTCGCTCGGCTATGTCAGCATGTAGAGGTCAAAACATTGTGCGGCAGGTAGTAGTCGCAAAGCCCGACTGCTCAACAAGCACGTCGACTTAGACCGATGCATCTCGGACTTCTTCATCAACAACCGCGTGATAGGCCCTGCTGATCAAGGCGTCGACATGTGCCGGTGGGGCAGCGCTGTCGCTAACGTAACGCCGCACCGCCGAATATGGAATGTCGATCGTGGCGAATGCCGTGGTGCGTCGCGCGGCCGCAGAGTCGCGACCGAAGAGTCGCCGCGCCATATCCGATAGTCCGTCCTTCACCTGGCGCCCGAGTGCCTCGGCCTCAGCCTTCATCTCCGATGGCCATTCATCGGAGACAAAATCCTCCCGTCGGTACAAAAGCATCACACGAGCGCCATTGATATCCTCGCGTACAACCTGCGGCATGGACAGCGCCGCTTGAAGGCCCGCCTCAATCGGATCGGAAACCTGCAGCGCAGCGGCCCACCTGTCCTGAAAGATCGTCGCTTTGGACAGCCAAAGGCGACCAAGCAACGCATCTCGCGAGCGGAACCGATGATAAATTGAGCCGCTAGGGGCTCCAAGCGCCGATCCGATGGCTGCAACGGTCGCTGCGTTCGGACCACGAGATGCGACAAGCTTCGCCGCGGCATCCAGAATCTGTCCTTCATCGAACTTCGCCAGTCTTGGCATGACACCCCGCCGAACGACTCTTGTGCGAGAAATGCAGTTAGAAAGGACCGCCGCTCGATTTCATCCTTTCCATGAAGGTCTTAGGCACGACAGTGCGATACAGCGCAAGGCCTCCATTTCAAGAATGTGGCCTCGCCACCGAGAAACAGCAAGTCCGGAAACCAGACCTCTATTTGTTGGAAGCGGCCTATTGAATTGGCTCTCGTGAGCGTTCGAAGGATCGGCTTCCGGCGCCGCGACCTTTTGGCCGCACGGGGGACTTGGCAACCTCCGCTCAATTAGAGTATCGTCTCTAATTGAGCGGAGGAAATCCAAATGGACAATGCTGACGTCGTGCTGAGTGCGATTCATGCCCTGGAAGAACGCCACATGGAAGACCTGCATGCGCTCCATCATCCGGACATCGAGTTTCACTGGCAGCCAGGCCTCCCTTATGAAGGGGACCACTGCGGCCGCGACGTTACAGCAATGGCCGAGACGTTTGGCGCAACCTGGACACCCCTCCAGCCAGACGCGCAAACGCGTTGGATGGATCCGAAGATCGTTGCCGTTCAGGGTACGCATGTCGTGGCCAGCTATATGTGGCGCGGCATTGACAGACACGGCAACAAATTCGCGACGGAAACACTTGCGCACTATCAAGTCCAGAACGGCAAGCTGCGCGACGCCCGCATGTTCTACTACGATCTCACTGGTTTGATCGCATTTCTGGATCGCCCTCGTGCCTAGGGCGATCGCCGCATTGCTTGGCCTCGGCCTGATCCCGGTCGCCGCTGTCATGCTTGTCGCGCCGGCGCTTTGGTATGAGCGGTTCCCCGGCGTAGTGGAAAGCGGGCCGCTGAACCATCATTTCGCCCGCGATCTGGGATGCGCCTTCCTCGTCGCCGGCGGTTCGCTTTTCTACGCCGCAATCAAGCCGAGGAACGCAAGCAGCCTGGTGATCGCCGCGGCGGCGCTACTTTCGCTTCACGCGGCCGTCCATCTTGCCGAAGGCGCACTGAGCGACCACGCGGGGTGGCGAACAGTCGATCTCGGCACTGTCTATCTGCCCGCAATCCTGGCCGTGGCCTGCGCGATCCTGTGGCCGCGCAACGATGAGGTGATGCAGTGAGAGTTCTCGTCGCCGGCGCCACGGGCGCGGTTGGTCTCTGGCTAATCCCGGCCCTTCTGGCGCGAGGTCACATCGTCGCCGGTCTTGCGCGAAACCCCGGCGCGGTCGAGCCGCTCGGTGCATTGCCGATACAGGCCGACGCGTTGGACCGCGAGACCGTCATCCGTTGCGTCAAAGATTTTCGGCCGGACGCAGTCGTTCATCAGCTGACAGCACTCCCGTCGACGATGGACCTCGTCCGCTTCGACAAGGTTTTTGAGCAGACGAACTGGCTCCGAACTAAAGGCACAAATATACTTCTCGAAGCGGCACGCTCGGCCGGCGCAAAGCGCTTCGTCGCGCAGAGTTTCTGCGGTTGGCCCTATGCCCGCACGGGTCCGTTGGTGAAAACCGAGGTCGACGAGTTGGATCCGACCCCTCCAGAGCGATTGCGCACGACGCTTGATGCCATTCGCCGTCTCGAAACCACAGTTGTCGGAGCGCACGACGTTGCCGGCGCGATCCTGCGATACGGCGGCTTCTACGGGCCGCACACTCACCTCGGGCGCGGCGGCTCGATGGCCGAGCAGGTGCGTCGCCGACGTGTTCCGGTGATCGGCGATGGCGCCGGTGTCTGGTCATTCTGCCACATTGCCGACGTCGCCGGCGCGACGGTCAAAGCAGTCGAAGGCACCGCCCCTGGAATATTCAACGTCGTGGACGACGATCCCGCACCGGTGGCGACGTGGCTGCCATTCCTTGCAAAGACGATGGGCGCCCCGCCACCACGGCGCCTTCCTATGTGGATCGCGCGACTCATACTTCCCGAACACCTCCGCGCCATCATGACGGAGGCGCGTGGAGGGTCCAATGAATTGTTCCGGCGCACATTCGACTGGACGCCAAAATATCCCAGCTGGCGTCAGGGCTTCGTTGCGGAGTTCGGCGCATGACGGTGCCGGAGGGATGGGCGCCGCATGACCGGTCGTCGCCGCTGACCGCGCCGTGGGAACCCCTATTTGCGCGATGCGAGATCGCAAGCGTGAAGCTTGCCCTGGAGATTCGACCTGCCCACACAATTCGCGCGGACACCTCCACGGTGGCCTTATCTCCTGCCTGGCTGACAATGCGATGGGCCTAAGCCTCGCGGCGTGTCTCGCCGAAGAAGGTCGACCGGCGACTAGCCTCGTCACAACGTCACTCAGCGTTGACTTTATCGCTTCGGCGGAGTGTGGCCAGTGGCTTGAGATCGATCCCGTTGTCATTCACGCCGGTCGCGGACAAGGGGTCGTTCAGGCACTTGCTCGAGCCCATGGGAAGGTCATCGCCCGCGCCAGTGCGACGTTCCGATTTCGCCATGAACACACTGAAGGGGACACTTAGTGGATACGCTTTTTGACCTTGGCAAAGCCACGCTCGCAGCACAGCCGTTCAGTCGCCTGGTAGGTGCCGAGCTGACAGCCTGTTCCGAAGAAGGGATTGAGATCCGCCTCAAGGTGCGCGAGGAACTGCGCCAGCAGTATGGTTTCGTTCACGGTGGCGTTCTTAGCTATCTCGCCGACAATGCACTGACCTTTGCTGGCGGCATCAGCCTGAAAAAGCAGGTCGTCACCTCGGAGATGAAGCTGAACTACATTCGGCCGGCAACCGGCACCGAACTGATTTCCAGGGCGAAGTCCATCAGTTGTGGTCGCACGCAAGCCGTGGTGCGGTGTGAAATATATTCTGTGGAGGGCGATACTGAGCGCCTCTGTGCAGCTGCGCAAGGAACGATCTCTGTGGCTGGAAACCGCGACGCCCCCTAAATTCTGCTTCCACAGCGGTTGCAGCTTTAAGGCCGCCATGACGCTTTCAGAGCATCTCCGGTTTGAACTGCGACCGGTGGCTGATGGTTTTGCCGGAAACCATGAACATGCCGTCGCCGGTGTAATGCAACGTCTCGGGGTGCTTCGGCGCGACTGACACATGCGCCTTCACCACCTCACAAATAAAGAAGCTGTATCTGTCGACCAGGGCGTCATCGTGAAGCCGGCACTCGAAGCTCGCGTGGCATTCCTTGATGAGCGGTGCGCTCACCTGGTCTGCGGCATCAGCCGTGAGGCCGAACTTCGCGAACTTGTCGATCTCGCTGCCCGAGGTGTTCCCGATGCCGACCACGGCGTCGGTCAGAGCAGTCGTCGGGAGATTTATCACGCATTCACGGCTCTCGCGGATCATGCGGTGGCTATGATTGCGTGCGGAAATCATCAGGCCGACCAGCGACGGCGAGAAGTTGAGGATGGTGTGCCAACCGAGCGTCATTATGTTTGTGCCGCCTTGCCATCGCGAGGAAACCAGCACTATTGGCCCAGGCTCCAAATAGCGTCTCACCTGAGTAACGGGGAAATCGATCTTCTCTGAACGCCTTGTCACTATTGCCTCATGTCAAATGCACTTGATCCAGGGATAATGGTGATGCGGAGAGTGCCACCTTGCTGCTTCCGGCAGGCTATCCTTCGCTTCTGTTTCACCCATCGTTGTCCATCAGCGCCTGACTCCGTCAACCCGCAGCGATTCGCCAATTCGAGCATGCTACCGAAACGTATTGCGTCGTTGTGAAGGCCGTCGATGAAACGCAGATTTTCTTCTTTCAACAACAGCGACGCAATATTCCGCCTCAAGTGGGCTCGACCGTGGAGCTAAGACATCGTATTAGAGACATGTCTCTAATTTACGGTTATACCTCGAATGGGAACACTCGCCGCCTTTTCCGCCTTGTTTTTCGTTCTGCACCGGGTCGTTTCGGGCAGTCGTGTCCGCGACAAAATTGTTTCGATGGTCGGGGAAGTGCCGTTTAGACGTGCCTTCGCCCTGGCTTCCCTGCTTTGTCTTGCCGGGCTCTGGATCGGATATCGACAAGCGGCCGAAAGCCACTCGAACATGCTCCTATTCTATCCGTCGAACGCCGCGAAGCTTGCTCAGCTGCCAATCCAAATGATCGCGATCTTCTTCATCGTCGCCGGCGTCACGACTCGCAACCCAACCATCGCCGGCCTCGGCGGCTCTGTCACGGATCGGTCCATCGTGCGGGGCGTCCTTCGGATCACACGACACCCATTTCTCTGGGGCGTCTCGCTGTTCTCGCTCGGTCACATGCTGGTCGGCCCGACAATCGCGACCTGGGGCTTCTTCGGAACTCTTCTGTTTCTGGCAAGCACTGGCACGATCAGCATCGACGCGAAACGGTCGCGCGCCCTCGGGGCCGATTGGAAACCTTTCGCCGCGGCGACCTCCAATGTCCCGTTCGTCGCCATTGTCCAAGGACGTCAATCCTTGGCGCTCGCAGAGATCGGATGGACGCGCGTCGTCGTGTCGGTGGGTGCCTTCGCGCTGCTTCTCGCGGTCCACGGCTTCTTGTTCGATGTCAGTCCGTATCCGTGACTCGCCTATGAACGTGAGGCGCGGGGTTCTTGCACGGCATCGCCCGCCCTCGCCCGCGAATACAGATCGTCAAAATCGAAGGGCGTCTTGTTGCTTAAGCTCCGAACCTCGCCCATCGTGAACCAGCGCACCTCAGAATGTTCGTCACACGCATTTCGCGGATTGCCGCCATCCCATCCCGTGATCGAATAGACGTGATGCACGCATAGCGTTGCGCCGTCTGATTGCTCGACCAGCGAAGCGAGCAGGCGAAAGCGGGTCGGGCGAACGCCCAGTTCTTCGACAATCTCTCGAATAAGTGCGTCGTCGGCAGCTTCGCCTGGCTCGACGCGGCCGCCGACAATGTCCCAGAGGCCCGGGGCGACGCGTTTGTGATGCGCCCTTAGCCCCAGAAGAACCCTGCCGTTCGAATCGATGAGCAAGCCTCCCGCGGTCTGAACCGGAGCGTCGCGCTTCACCTTACCGAGCCTGTGCGAGAAATGCTGCGATTGCCGGAATGGCCTGGTCGGGGCAATCCTCATGCGCCGAATGCCCACAATCGGACAGGATGTGCTTTTGCGCGTTCGGCATCGCTTCGACGAAGCGGTCCGCCATTTCCACGGGAGAGAAACGATCATCCTTGCCCCAGAGCACCAATGTCGGAGTCGTCGTTCGAGGCAACGCTGTCTCCGTGACCGACCAGTCGAGATTGCGTTGCAGGTCGAGCACGGCGCGACGGGCTATCGGCTGCGATCCGGGCACCCAGTATTCCATGACCATGTCATCGGTCAGCCTGGCCGGGTTGTGGAAGGACTTTTCCATCAGACGTCGCACGTCGCCTCTCCCCATCAGGTTCACCAGCAATTCTCCAAGCACCGGATATTCCAGGATGCGCCAATCCCAGATGCCTTCCGCCACGATACCGCTGGGATCGACGAGCACCAGCCTGACTGCCCGGTCGGTGTGCAGTTGCGCGAAGCGCAGCGCCCAGCCACCGCCCCAGGAATGACCGACCAGCGCGGCTCGCTTCAGTCCGACAGCATCCATGAACTCCTCGATGCTTGCGGTCATGGCCGGTAGATCGAAAACGAAATCATCCTCGCGTTTGATAGCGGTGTAACCGTGGCGGGGCAGATCGACTGCATAGACGGTATGGGAGCGCGCAAGAGCCTCTGCCGTCTCGCGCCATGAGTAGAGCCAGACAGCGCCTCCGTGAACCAGCACAACTGGGTCGCCGCTCCCGCTGACGGTGTAATGAAAAAGGGCCGTCGGCGTCTCGATGTAACGCGAATCCAACGAAGCGAGGTAAGGGGATTCGAAGCCCTCCACTCCTTTGGGCTGGTAGACATAGGCTCCTGCCAGCCCTGCAACACCGGTAAGGGCGATAAGTGACGCGAGCGCTGGCGCAACAACATGTAAACGGCGCCGGCGCTCCGGTCGTTGGTGAGTTTGCAGGTTTGCGGGCTGAATCGGCGCGTCATTCGACAAATGAATCACCTCCACCTGTTTGCCGGCTGTCAGCAGAACGGGCGCTTCGAAGCACAGGCCAAGCCGTCACCCGATTTCCAACTGAAACGCAGACTGCGTCTAGCCTATTTAGAGACATCCGTCTAATATGATAACGACTTTATGGGGACAAACTATGAGCCATTGGCAGTTAATCGGCATCTGTCTCGCGGCCACGGCGTTGCCCAGCTTCGGCCATGCCGCGGAAATCGACCTGTACCGCACCACCGCGATTGTCACCGGCCAGGGCGAAAAGAACCGTCAACTCGGTTTCAGGGAGTGTTTTGATCGAATTCTAGTCCGGGTAACCGGAGATGCGCGCCTACCATCGCTGCCGGCGGCGACGGCGTTCCGGGAGGACGCCGAAAGTCTCGTCGCGGCATTCTCCTACCGCGATCGCATGGGTGGAATTCCCATCCATGATGAACAGGGTACGTATGATCGACCGCACGATCTCACCTGTGTCTTTGATCCGACGACACTCGACCCTGTTCTTGAAAAGCTCGGCAGCCGCCCCTGGATCGCAGTTCGCCCGCCGATCGAGGTGTTCCTGTTATTCCAACGTGGCGATGAACAGACGGTCCTCACGGAGGGCTCTACCAAGGGCGCTGACATGAGAGATTCATTTCACGCTGCCGCCCTAAAGATGGCAATGGAAGTACGTTTCCCCGCCGATGGCGATCTGGACATTGAAAGGTGGCGATTGCTTGCGGAATCCGATATTCGGAGCTCTGCCATTTCGTCAGATAAGTACATTGCCGGTACCGTTCCTCTCATCGGACACCTTGCATGGAGCGATGACGATCTCGGATGGGTCGTGGATTGGACCCTTCGTTCTGACGGCCAACACTATCGCTGGCAGGAGCGCGGCATCAATTTCGACGAAGCTTTTCGCGTCGGGGTCCGCGGCACCGCACAGGTTCTTTCCGGGAACGGCCAGCCGCAATGATCGGCGCAAGGAATTCGCGCGCAAATGGAAAGGTCTCCCTGTTGGTGCGGCAAGGAGATCACCCGCCGTACGCTCGACTGAAACAAGCTTTTGGAGAAAGTGATGACATCCAACCGAAGCCTATTCGAAGGAAAGCGTATCGTGATTACAGGCGCTGGCCGGGACACGGGCTTTGCGCTGGCAAGCGTCCTCGCAAGCCTTGGAGGCAATGTAATTGTTACCGCCCGTAAGCAGGAATTCGCGGAAGCCGCTGCAGCTTCGATCCAAGGAGACATCAAGAGCATGGAAATCGACTTGTCGTCTCCAGCTTCAATCGAAAGCGGTTGCGCGGCTATCGTCGCTGCCGGCAAGGTCGATATCCTAATCAATAACGGTGCCATGTGGCTTCCTGGACCGCTGGATAGGCAATCGACACAGGAGATAGTCGGAACGATCGATTCCTGCCTCACTGGTTCGCTGCTCATGTTGCGCGCCTTGCTTGCCGGCCTGCGTGCATCCGCGGCAGCAGATGTCGTGACGATAAGTTCGACCGCCGGGCTCGTTCATGCGCAACAGACAACCGCTGCTATCGCCTTCCATGCCGCCAAAGCGGGGCAGTCCGCCATCGTGGAGACGGCACGACAAGAGTTCCAGGCAGATCGTATCCGCTTCTCGGTGATCTACCCGCCGGATTTGGATCAGATCCCGATTGACGCTTCCGATTGGTCAACACGCGTTTGCCCTAGAGTGACAAACCGGGACGTGGCTGATGCGGTCGTGTTTGCGCTGACGAGGCCTCGTAGTGTGGGTTTCTTGTCGCTGCGACTAGAGTCCTTCGCGCCCTTGTCAGCTTAGGCACCTCTCGGCGCCATATTGCGGACAGCTTCCATAGTGGAGGCTAGCCGGGGTCTGGGGGCAGTGAATCGATCGCCGAAATATCTTCATTAGCGTAGTGCCAATGCGGAGCATGAGCTGCGTAGTGGTGGCGAGCGATGCGTGCGTGCGAGCTGAAGCGCCAACTTGTCAGATAGGAGGCCCGTGCGCTCCAATCGCGATCAAAGCCAAACACACGCACATCAAGATCCAACCCGGATGCGCGCCTCGAACAGCGAGCGCGTTCGCTACCGCTGCGTGACCGTAGAGCAGGAGTGCTGTCGCGCAGACAAACCAACGTGGCTCTCCTTGCGCTCGAAGCCCCGCCCAAATGAGGAGGAGGCCCATCAACAGCCAGGCGACCGTGCTTACATGCAGAAGAGGGGAAAGCAATCTCTCAGCTATAGGCGACACAGTTCGATTAGTCCGGGCTAATGCCGACAACGGCCTCACAATATGCTTTTGCATTATGAGGCCGTGGACCGCTGCCGTAGTCGCGCCAACAAATCCAGCAAAGACAAGAGACAGGTTGCTTGCTATCAATTGCAATATTATCTCCTAAAGCTGATCCATACAATGCCGCAGTTACTTCGTTTTTGCCAGTAAGTCATTCCGACCTGAAAGACCGCATCAAGACATCGCGGGATTCCGAGCTGTGGGCTCAGAATCTTGCGCACCGCGTAGGCCAAAAAGATGCGTTCGCATAAAGCTGATTTGTCACTCGGATAATTGTTCGCCGAATTTGCGCATCGTAGAAATCGAAATGCGTGCACGGGTAGCGACGGGCCTCCCCGAAAGGAGCAAGGCGAGCCGTCGTCTGTCGACCTTGCTTGACCGATACAGGTAATCGGTACATTCAATTCCACTGTATGAAAATACTTTCCTGCTTCGCTTGTTCACGCACTCTTCTCTCTGAATGCTCGCAACACTACTGTTGCAGTTCGGGCTAGAGACGCCTCCGCTTCCGCGCCACCATCTCGCGGCTAAACTCTGCCGGATCAGATATGCGCTGCCCCTTTCGTCACTGAAGTTGCGCCGAGCGATAGCTTTGCAGCCACTTCTGCGATGCGCCGACCCTGATAGCGGGCGCCGTCCAGTTCCTCCTCGCTGGGAACGCGGCTGCCGTCCGCGCCAGCGATTGTCGTGGCGCCGTACGGCGATCCGCCGCGGACCTTGTCGACGCCGATCTGGCCAGCAAACCCATAGTCAAGGCCAACAATCATTAGTCCGAGATGCAGCAGATTGGTGATGATCGAGAACAACGTCATCTCCTGTCCGCCATGCTGGCTACCTGTTGAGGTAAAGGCGCCCCCTACTTTCCCGTTGAGTGCGCCCTCCAGCCAAAGCTTGCCGGTCTTGTCCCAGAAGGCCGCCATCTGGCTTGGCATACGGCCGAACCGAGTCGGAGCCCCAACGATGATCGCGTCGTAACGGGCAAGTTCGTGCACGTCGCTCATCTCGGGATGCGCGGGGTTCACCTTGAAGCCTGTGGATTTCACCATCTCGAGCGGAGCCGTCTCCGTAACCCGGCGGATGTCTACCTCCGCGCCGGCGCCGCGCGCTCCCTCGGCGACGGCGTCGGCCATCTGTTGGATATGGCCGTAAAAGGAATAATAGAGAACGAGAACCTTTGGCACTTTCGAAACTCCTTTCCGGCGATGCCTTCCCCTGTTGCACACAGCGGCGCTCGTCCTGAAATAGAGATTGTCGTCTAAAATAAAGAGATTGCAAGACCGTAGAGCGCGGTTGTTTGTCGCCCTCCTAACGGGCCACCGACATGGGCGTCCACGTTCCCGGGGGACTCGACCACGCGGCATCGCGGACACTCACGCCACCAAGCTCTCAAACAGGGCCGGCGACTCCCTCAAAGCCAGAGAGGCCGTCCCAGAGAAGTTTCAGCGCCGTCACGACCGCCGGCATCCGCGCCAACTTGGTGACGGCAGGCAAACAGGGATCCCTTACCGTTCAAGATGCCTTTCGACGCGGGCGCCTGAGTGACCTCGGGAACCCAAAAATGGTGATTTTCTACGCCAGCCTCGTGCCTAAATTCTTGCCTCACGACGAAGACGCGTTGGCAGTGGGCCTGGAACTCGTCTCATGAACGCCCGCGGGCTCCTTCCGAGCTGAAGCCTTCCGCCTCCATCGGCATAGAGGTCACGTCTCTTATGAGGGGCGCGCGGAAACGGTTAGTCGCGGTCATATTTTCCGAGCACGACGCCATCGGGGCCGAGCAGGCCGGCGGAGCGGATTTCCCTGTCCTCCGCCCATCTGGCCGAACCGTAGGTGGCAACGTTGCGGGCTTCCCGCGCCCGGATGATCGACATGAGGATGGCGGCGGCGATGGCGATGAAGCCGCCGGACGCCGCTATGAACGCCCCCTCGGTGAAGATCGCTGGCGCGTAGGCGTCGAAGGAAAACCACCACCAGAAGAAGGCCGGGGGATAATAGACCGGCCAGCCGACCAGCTCGAACCATGGGGTTCCGAGTTGCGCCTGAAAGCCGAGACGCCATGCAGTCCATTGCGTCGCCGCCCAGGTCATCACCAGAACGATGGTCAGGACGACGGTAATCTGACCTCAGAGAATCCAGCCTCCACGCATACAGGCTCCAGTCGCAAAAATGTCGGAGCCGATCAGAGAATGGGCGTTTTCGCGACTGGCAACGGGAAAGCAGAGGCCGGAGGGCTGCCGGATACGATCGGCGGCGAATAGGATGGTCGCCGATTACGCGATTCCCTTCGCGGGTCTGTCCTGACCGCGTCTTTGAAAATTCAGGCTGGTCGAGTTGACCGACCCATGTTGCCTGCGAGGACGAGCAGGTTTCGGAGTGATGCGCTGCGATTATGCGGCGACCATACGGCCGAGAAGGCAACCGTCTCGGGCTCGTCCGTAATGGGCAGGAAGACCAAGCCGGATGTAGGGAGCAAAGATGTCGCCGCCCCGACGATGTGATGCCGAAGCCTTGCCCGACCATCGACAGCAAGGTGCCGCGCCCTACGTCAAAGCGCAGGATAGACGACGCGGGCCAGCGTCCGGCGAGACGCAGCACGATATGGTCATGCACTTGCGAACCGGTGCCGCCATACCGGACAAGGAACGTATCTCCCACCAGATCGGACCAAGTGATGACAGACTGCCCGGCGAGCGCGTGCCGATCCGGCAGCACGGCTACGAGCGGTTCCGTCCATATGCGGCGGGAATGGCAGTCGGGCAACTCGGGCGCGCCGGCCAGGAACACGATGTCCAGCCGGTCGGCACGAAGCTGCATCACCGCATCGCGTGCCGTGCCCTCGGCGATCTCAACCTCGATGCCGGGATGGTCTTCACGGTATTGCGCGATCAGCTCCGTGGGCCATTGATCGCTGGTCGGTCGAAACGGCAATCCTATGAGTCCGACGCTAACCGGCATCGCCGCCTGGCGATCCGACCCGTGTTGCGGGCGTTCGCTCTGCATTAGATAGCTCGTCCCATTTGCCGCCCCAATTGCCAGGATATTGATCCACCCTGCACGACGCCCGCGACTTCACGGCCGAGTTGCCGGTCGATAACCGGCCGCCAAGGGACAAGCGTGAACTCGTGGCTCTGCTCGACGACGGCGAACTTGCCGCTCGATAGATGCACGATTCCGGTGAACTTGCCGGTCACGGTCTCGCCGTCAGTGGCGGCGCGGAACGGCAGCGCCTTGGTCGCGGCCATCTCCGCGCCAACACGGGCAACCTCCCGCTCGCGCAGCGTGGCGAGGAGATTGCGCCGGTAGGCGACGGAGCCGTTCGGCTGAAGTGCCGCGTCGCCCCGAACGATATGATGCTCACGACGGCGATCCATGGCGTCTCTCACCTGCTGACCGAAGCCGGACGGCACGAGATCCGATCTCTCGGCAGGCACAATCTGCCGGTCGAGCCAAGTCGCGCCGTCCGCGCCGATCTGCTGTTCCAGCCGGGCGGCGGAGAGGATGCGGATAGTGGCCTGCCGGTTCCGGCCCGCGTCATAGGCGGCGGCGCGGCTCTCGAAGTCCTCGGGGATGCGCCATTGGTCGGCGTCGATCCTCTCGGCGATTCCGGCACGACGCAGCGCCTCCAGCCGGCGGACATGCGCATCGACATAGCCCTCATAGTCGCCACCCGGAACGCGGCCCTCGAACTTCGCCTGTTCGAGATGACGGCTCGGCCGATAGGTGCCGTCCCCGGCAATGGCGGCAATGGCGCGATCGGATGGCCGACTCCCCGTGTCGGCGGGGCCGACCTCGATGATGCTGCCGATCCGCGCATCCGCGACGCGGGCCGGGTCGATGCCGGCGAGATGATGCGTCCGCCCGTCGATGCCGTCGACCACAACGGTCAGGTTCTCGCCCAGCTCGTCGGTGAGATATTTGTCGACGACGCGCCCAACGATCGGGACTTCGGGCGCGGTATCGTGGATTTGGAAGGTCATCGGATCGCGCTCCAGGCCATCGGCCTTTAGCGCCTTGTGCATGGTGCGGATGATGTCGCCGCGCTCGCCCAACTCGCGCAGCGCCGGTTCCATGCGCTCGCTCAACTCCCAGACGCCGGGCGCATGTTCGGTGGCGAGGCCCATCTTCTCCAACTTGGCGAGACGGCGCAGGCGCAGCGTGCGGTTGAATTGGCGCTTCGGATCGGCGGGCTCATGGCGCAGGTCGAGGAAGCGGTCATCGGCTTCCCCGGTTATGGCCCGGTCGATGCGGGTAAAGCGGTCCTGGCCGATCTCGGCGGACAGCTTGCGGCCCTGCTCGATCTCGGTGACGGGGCCAAGCTCCAGCGTGGTCAGCTCGCTTCCCCGCTCGCGAATGCCGTTGGCGAGATAGTCGCCGTTGATGACAAGGTTCTCGCCCAACTCGTCCTTGCCGCAGACGATGACATGGACATGGGGATGGCCGGTGTTGTGATGGTTGACCGCGACCCAATCGAGCCGGGTGCCGAGATCGGTTTCGACCTGGCGCATGAGGTCGCGGGTATAGGCCGTGAGGTCGGAGAGGTCCGCGCCGTCTTCGGGCGAGACGATGAAGCGGAACTGGTGGCGATCGTCCGTACCGCGCTCGACGAAGGCAGCACCGTCGGCGCGATCCTCACTGGCGGAATAGAGCTGACCGCGCTCACCGTCGCGCGAGGTGCCGTCGCGCTGGATGTAACGCAGATGCGCGGCGGATTGTCCGTTCTTGCCCGCGCCCTGGACGTAGCGGGTTTTGACGACGACGCGCCGCATACCGGGCGTGCTGTGCTTCCATCCACCAGAGAGCGTGCGGGCGCGGACGAAGGTCGCGCCGCGCCCGCGCTTGAGGCCGGGACTTTTGACTTGGCCGGCAGGCTTACCGCTCTTCGTGCCATGGTTCGCGCTGGACCGCAGCGCCGACCGCGCCGATGATCTGGACGGGGCATTGCTATGCTGGCGGGCGAGCTTCTTCGCCTGCGTGAGAAAGCTCTTGGCCTTGCCTGCCTTCGGCGTGTCGGAACGGATGCGGCCTGGCCTCGGCCGGAAGCGGAATTCGTCGTCGGCGCTCATGACTACGCTGCCGGTCCAAAACGCGGAAAATCGCCGGATTTCGGGCTGGAGTGCCGGTCAAAACCCTGCAAAGCCAAGGCTTTGCGCGACATCGCGGCACGCGGGGTCGAAAACCATGGTGCCACGCGCGGCTCCTCAAAACAGTGTGCAGACAAGGGCTTGCCCAGAAACCGGACCGATGGGGTGCCGGTTTCCTTTATCTTGCCCTCTCCCCTTCCTGACCTTTCTGCCCTTCCAACCGGGAATACAGCCAGGCAACCTCCTGCCTGACTGCACACCGGAACCAACGCGAAGGGATGCGGGAACGCCATCTTTAGGGCGCTCCTTCGTCGCCTGCACGCGCCACGAACATGCTGCCGTCTCGCGGCTCCGTATTGCGACGCTCACGCACAGGAGCGGTCGTGCGAGCGTCGCCTGATGTACCGATAGCCTGCACGGAATCGACTGCGCCTGTGTTGTTCAGGCGCATGACGAAGAGCGGTGCATCGCGCCAATCTGGCGGTGGTGCCTGTTGCCGTTCCGGTGTCTCGGAGACAACTGCGCCGCCGAGACGCGATGCGATCGCGGCGACATAAGCGCGGGTTTCAGTCGGCAACGGACGGCCCGTCGCTCGATGCTCGTCGTAGCGACCGGGACCGGCATTGTAGGCGGCGAGCATCGCCGCGACATTGCCGTAACGGTCCCACATCTCGCGCAGATAGGCGGTGCCCGCGAAGATGTTGTCGCGTGGATCATAGGGATCGCGGCCGAGCCGGTAGCGGACGCGCAGGCCCACCCAGGTGTCGGGCATGACCTGCATCAAGCCCTGCGCGCCGGCCGTCGAGATCGCGCGCACTTCGCCCGCGCTCTCGGCACGCAGCACCGCGCGAATCCAATGTTCGGGAATACCGAAGCGCTGCGACGCCTCGGCGATATGACCGGCATGCGGATCGGCGGC
>JBGTLX010000570.1:0-5462 GCA_041743855.1 Rhizobiaceae bacterium
GGCGGCGATAGGCGGCGATGCGCAAGGCGGAGCCCTCCAGCCCGACAAAGATCGACACCAGCAGCGACAGGGCCGAACCGATCAGGCCGAAGCCAGCGGCCTCCCCGATTGCCGCAAGGCCGACGGCGACCGCGAAAGCAAGCGCCGCCTCGATCCACAGCCTTCGCCATAGCAGCCAGAGCGGCGGCACAAGGAAGGTCACGATCGAAAAGCCGTCGCGGATGAACACCGCGCCATCCGACGCCTGGTCGGGTCGAACGCCGGGCGGCTCCATGACGACATAGGCAGCCATGGCTAACCCCTCAGGCTGCCCTTGGTCGACGGGATTGCGTCCGGCTGGCGCGGATCGCGCTCGACAGCGGCGCGCAGAGCGCGCGCCACCGCCTTGAAGCAAGTTTCGGCGATGTGGTGGTTGTTCGCGCCATAGTGGTTGGTCACATGCAGCGTGACGCCGGCATTCTGCGCCAGCGCGTGGAAGAATTCGCGCACCAACTCGGTGTCGAAGGTCCCGATCTTCGGCGAGGAGAAGGCGACGTCCCAGACAAGGTAAGGCCGTCCCGAAACATCGATCGCGGCGCGGGTCAGCGTCTCGTCCATGGCAAGGTCGAGCGAGGCGTAGCGCGTGACGCCGCGCCGCTCGCCCAGCGCTTGGTTTAGCGCTTGGCCGAGCGCGATGCCGGTATCCTCGACCGTGTGATGGTCGTCGATGTGCAGATCGCCCGACGCCTTGACCGTCATGTCGATCAGCGAATGGCGCGACAGTTGGTCGAGCATGTGGTCGAAAAAGCCAACGCCGGTCGAGATGTCCGAGCGGCCGACGCCGTCGACATCGACGGAGACGGCGATCTCCGTCTCCTTCGTCTTGCGGCTGACTTTCGCGTTCCGCGAGGTGTTGCCCACATTCATCGAGACGATCCTTGGCCGTTGAAAACGAGAGCCTTCTACCAGCATGCATGCGCTATTGCCAGTTGGACGCTCATGCCGAGATCGGGCCGTTTCGCGCGGTTTGCAATCCTTGCACCGGTGCATACATATGCCCGACCAATCTCGTAACGCGCGGATCGCCTGATCGGGATCGCGCGACATCGGAGCAAGACATGTCGAATGATTTGACCATGCACGCCACGACCATCGTGACGGTGCGCAAGGGCGGCAAGGTGGTGATCGCCGGCGACGGCCAGGTGAGCCTCGGCCAGACCATCATGAAGGGCAACGCCAAAAAGGTGCGCCGCCTCGGCGGAAAAGGCAATGTGATTGCAGGCTTCGCCGGCGCGACGGCCGACGCGTTCACGCTGCTGGAGCGCCTCGAAGCCAAGCTCGAACAATATCCCGACCAGTTGACGCGGGCCTGCGTCGAACTTGCCAAGGATTGGCGCACCGACCGCTATCTGCGCCGGCTCGAAGCGATGATGCTGGTCGCCGACAAGTCCGTCTCGCTGGCGCTGACCGGCACCGGCGACGTGCTGGAACCGGAGCATGGCATCATGGCCATCGGCTCGGGCGGCAATTACGCGCTTGCCGCGGCGCGGGCGCTGATGGATTCCGACAATGACGCGGAAGAAATCGCCCGCAAGGCGATGCAGATCGCATCCGAAATCTGCGTCTATACCAACAACAGCTTCGTCATCGAATCGATCGATGCCGACTGAACGCAATCCTCAATACGCGTTTCGCGCGGTCACGGGCGACGACTTGCCCATGCTCTCCCGCTGGCTCAAGGAACCGCATGTCGCGGAATGGTGGGGTGATCCTGCTGTCTCGATTTCGGAAATCGAAGAGGCGATGGAGGACGTCGCTACCGAACCTCTGATCGTGGAAATGGACGGCGAACCTATCGCCTATTTGCAGAGCTACGATCCGCATCTCGAAGACGACCATCCCTACCAGGACCAGCCGACCGGTACGCTGGGGATCGACATTTCGATCGGCAGGCCGGACCTCGTCGGCAAGGGACATGGCTCGGCGATCATTCGCCAGTTCGTCGCGATGCTGTTCGAGGAAGGCGCGCCCCGTATCATCATCGATCCCGACCCTAACAATTCCCGCGCCATCAGGGCGTATGAGAAAGCAGGTTTCACCGCTTTCGACACAAGAACCTCAATTTACGGCCCCGCTCTGATGATGGCGCGGGACGCACCGGAAGAGAATTGACACAAATGACAACTTTTTCTCCCCGCGAAATCGTTTCGGAACTCGATCGTTTCATCATCGGCCAGAAGGACGCCAAGCGCGCCGTAGCCATCGCGCTGCGCAACCGCTGGCGGCGCCAGCAACTCGACGGCGAGATGCGCGAAGAGGTGATGCCGAAGAACATCCTGATGATCGGGCCTACCGGCGTCGGCAAGACCGAAATCTCGCGCCGCCTGGCCAAACTCGCCGGCGCGCCCTTCATCAAGGTCGAGGCGACCAAATTCACCGAGGTCGGCTATGTCGGCCGCGACGTCGAGCAGATCATCCGCGATCTGGTCGAGGTGGCGATCGGCCTGGTGCGCGACAAAATGCGCGAGGACGTGACGGCGCGCGCCCATATCAATGCCGAGGAGCGCGTGCTGGAGGCGCTGGTCGGCAAGACGGCGAGCCCGGCGACCCGCGATTCGTTTCGCCGAAAGCTGCGCGAAAACGAACTCGACGACAAGGAGATCGAAATCGAGGTTGCCGATACCGGCACGGGCGGCATGCCGAGCTTCGACGTTCCAGGCATGCCCGGCGGCGGCATCGGCGTGCTCAACATCAACGACATGCTGCAGAAGGCGATGGGCGGCGCCAGGACCAAGACGCGCAAGACCAGCGTCAAGGAATCCTACGCGCTGCTGATCAACGACGAATCCGACAAGCTGCTCGACCAGGACGAGGTGGTGCGCAGGGCGCTGGAAGTGACCGAGAACGACGGCATCGTCTTCCTCGACGAAATCGACAAGGTCGCCGTGCGGCACGATGTCCCCGGCGGTCCATCGCGCGAAGGCGTGCAGCGCGACCTGCTGCCGCTGGTGGAAGGCACCACGGTGGCGACCAAATACGGGCCGATCAAGACCGACCATATCCTGTTCATCGCGTCGGGCGCGTTCCACGTCGTCAAGCCGTCCGATCTGTTGCCGGAGCTTCAGGGCCGCCTGCCGATCCGGGTTGAACTCAGGGCGCTGGAAAAGGACGATTTCGTCCGCATCCTGACCGAAACCCAAGCCAGCCTCATCAAGCAGTATATCGCCCTCATGAAAACCGAAGGCGTCGAGCTCGACTTCACGGCGGACGCCATCGATTCGCTAGCCCAGATTGCGGTGGATTTGAACTCGAGCGTCGAGAATTTCGGCGCGCGCCGGCTACAGACCGTGATGGAGCGAGTGCTGGACGAGATTTCGTTCGATGCGCCGGACAGCGCGGGCATCGCCATCTCGATCGATGCCGACTATGTCCAGAAACATGTCGGCGACCTGTCGCGGAACACGGATTTGTCGCGTTTCATTTTGTAGTCGGCCCTTCCTCCTGAGGCGTGTGTGGCCGAATGGAAGCAGTCGGTCGCCCATCGTGGCGACCGGCGCGCGGTCCCCCCTCGACTTAACGTCGAGCCTTACCTATTTTCCCCGGCGTCCTGGCAGGATTGCGGCATGAACAGACTATCCTTCTTCCTTCTCTCGGTCTTCGTCATCGCCACGGGACCGGCCGACGCGAGCGCGCAGGTGATGGTGCCCGCCGGCAACCGATTCATCGAGCAGCCGGGCGTTCCCAGCGGCTCGACCAAGCGAACCAGGGAAGGCAAAACCAGCTTCGAGGCGAAGTACCGCAAGGTCTATGCGCTGTTGGAGAACGATGACGAACTGCGCGAGAAGATAAGGGAAGCCGCGGCCGCTTACGGCATCCATCCCCTGCACATCGCCGGAGCGATCGTCGGCGAGCACACCTACAATGTCGACGCCTATGACCGGCTCCAGACCTATTATGTGAAGGCGGTCTCCTATCTGACCAGCCAGCTTTCCTTCGGCTATGAGGGCGAAAGCATCGATGACTTCATCGAGCGGCCGGAATTTTCCGCCTGCGCCTCGCAGGAGGGCAGCTACGATCTATGGACCTGCCGCGAAACGATCTGGAACAGCGCGTTTCGCGGCAGGTCCGTCGACGGCGTGACATTCCCCGACAACCGTTTTAGCGCGACCTTCTTTCAGCCCTACTATGCCGGCCAGACCTTCGGGCTCGGCCAGTTGAACCCGCTGACCGCGCTGCAGATGAGCGATCTCGTCAATGAGGTGTCCGGGCTGCCCCGGCTCGATGCCGGCAACCCCAACCAGGTCTATGAGACGATCATGGACCCGGATTTGACGCTGCCCTATGTGGCGGCGACGCTGAAGAAATCCATCGACGCCTATCAATCGATCGCCGGTTTCGACATTTCGCAAAACCCCGGGCTGACGGCGACGCTCTACAATGTCGGCAACCCGGAGGAGCGGGCCACCGCCCTGAAGGCGGAAAACGACAAGCGGCTCAGCGAAGGCCTCGAGCCGAGATTGCCTGAGGAAAATTATTATGGCTGGCTGGTCAACGACCGGTTGATCGAGTTGCAGGCGCTGTTTTAACCTCTAATCATCATATCGGTCGGGCGCGGGCTTAGGCGAGCCGCCGATAAGTCCGATCAACTCATGAATCTCGTCCTCGCCCAGCCTGCCGATCCGCGCGGCCAGCAAATTCGCCAGTTCCGTCGCCGCCGCCGACAGGCCCGACGTATCGATCACGATGCGCGGATGCGAGGTCTCGGCCAGACGCTGCAACTCTTCGGCCTCGTCCCAGATTACGTTGAAATAGCCGACGATCTTTTGGATCATCGGCCAGGTCGGCAAGCCGCGCCTGCCATGTTCGAGCGCCGACAGATAGGCGGCGCTCACCCCGATAGCCGCCGCCATCTCCTTCTGGCTGACGCCCTTGGCTGCCCGCAAGGCGCGGATCTTTTCACCGAACGGCGTCATGGCGTCCGGCGCAGGCGCACATAGAGCGCGCCCGAGCCGCCGTGATGGCGCGCGGCATGATCATAACTGGAGACAAGCGGCCGGAACGAAGGCGTACCCAGCCACGCAGGAACGGCGCGCCGAAGCACGCCCTCGCCGCCCGACGAGGATCCTTTGCCGGTGATCACCAGCACATAGCGGATGCCGCCGGCATGGGCGCGCCGCAGAAACGAAAACAGCAGTTCGTGCGCCTCGCTCTGGCTCATGCCGTGCAGGTCGACCCGGCCCTCAATCGGAAGTCTGCCCTTGCCCAGCCTGTCCAGCGTCGGCCTGTCGAGCACATGGCCAATGTGCTGGCGTTTGGGCGCGGGAGCGGCTGCCTTGACGGCCGCACCTTGCGCCGGGGCTGATAAATCGGCAGGGGCCGGAACGGGAACAGCGAGAACAGGGACCTCCTTGCCCTTCAGCGGCCTGGCGCTGCGGGCAACCAAGCTCCATAAAATCCGGTCTTCGTCGCTGAGGCTTTTTCCG
>JBGTLX010000571.1:0-1911 GCA_041743855.1 Rhizobiaceae bacterium
GACGAAACGCGAGGGCGACGATGTGGAGGCAATCAACCGGCTGTTCACGCCGGAGTTCCGCAACCGCCTCGATGCGATCATCCCGTTCGGTTCGCTGCCGATCCCGGTGATCCATCAGGTCGTGCAGAAATTCGTCATGCAACTGGAAGCCCAGCTTTCCGAGCGTGGCGTCACCTTCGACCTGTCGCCGGAAGCCATCGCCTGGCTTGCCGACAAGGGTTACGACGAGCGCATGGGCGCGCGGCCGCTCGGCCGCGTCATCCAGGAGCACATCAAGAAGCCGCTGGCCGAGGAAGTGCTGTTCGGCAAGCTGAAGAAGGGCGGCACGGTGCGCGTCACGGTCGAGACCCGGGAATCCGGCGAGACCGGCCTGAAACTGGAATCGCTTACCGACGAGCTGCGCGTCAGGCCGAAGAAGGAAGAGCCGACGCGCAACGTGGAGAAGAAAACCGCCGCCAGGAAATTGGCCGCTAAGCGGTCCTTCGTGCAAAAACCGAAACCGGCGCCGAAGGGTCCTGACGGCGTCAAGCGCAGCCTCGTGCCGCAATTGCCGCGCAAGGGCTGAAACCCCCGCAGGTGAATCAACAAAAACCCCGGCAGTAAAACAAGCTGCCGGGGTTTTTGTTTGCCGATCAGACGCTGTGGCGGCCCGCGGTCGCTACGCCTGGTTTCCGAAGCGCCTGACCACGAGAAAAAACACGAACGGGATGGACGGATAGACAAACCAGATTTCGGAAAGCCCGTTGGTCAGCAGGTTTATCGTCGCAAACATTCCGATCATGAAAAGCGATCCGCGCACCGTTCGCGGCTGATGCGCGAACCAGCTGCGGAATCGACCGGTCCGGGTAGCGCGGCGGTCGGGGAGCCCTGATCCCGTCGATGCCGCGCTGCTCGCTGTTGCCGTCGCGCTCTTAACAACCGCAGGCCTGACGTCGCCAGCGGTTTCGTCTCCGGCGCTGCGGCTTTGCATGCGCACACGGTAGCTCGGGATCGGATCGTCCTGGCCCTTGACGTTCTGCGCGCCCGCAAAATCATAGCCGAAAGCCAGGTGCCGGTTGGTCAGGTTGTAGACCGTCTCGGACACCATGATGCCGCCCGGATCGGAAAGCGATTCCAGCCTCGCGGCGACATTGACGCCGTCGCCATAAAGGTCGCCGCCGTCCTCCATGACGTCGCCCAAATTGATGCCGATGCGAAACCACATCTGCTTATTCTGCGGCAGGTCGCGGTTTTCAGCGCTGATGGCGTCCTGGATCTCTACGCCGCAGCGCACGGCCTCCACCACCGAGGGGAATTCGGCGATCACCGCGTCGCCCCACGTATTCACCTTGCGGCCTTCATGGCGTTCGAAGAGGTCGCCCATGATCGCGCGATAGCGCCGGAGCCGCGCCAGCGTATCCGCCTCGTCGCTGGCCATCAGCGTCGAGTAGCTTTGGACGTCGGCGCAGAAGATTGTGGTCAGCTTGCGCTTGATCTTCTTGACGGTCATGAGACCCCGGCACTCGATGGAATGAACCCGCCACGAAATAACATGGCCATGATGGACTCGAATGGCAACCGGCACGGCTGCCTGGCCCATGAACCACCACGGGGCGATGTCGAACGAAACCGACACCCGGCAATTGTCCGACATTGCCCGGGGGCGCTTGCGCCGATTTTACGCGTCGCCTCGATTCGGGGGATATGATATCCGGCAATTCGATGCCTGAAGACATTGCTTCCTCACCCCCTAGCCTTTCCGACCGCCGCATCTGGTTTCTTCGCGGCGCGGGCGCGGCTTTCTCCTTGCCGGGCCTGATCCTCGCCTCGGCCTTTGTCGGTTTCGCCGGGCTTGCCAAGGAAGCCGGCCTGACGCTTGCCGAAACCGTTTTCATGACCGGCACCGTCTGGGCGCTGCCGGGCAAGGTCGTG
>JBGTLX010000572.1:0-2205 GCA_041743855.1 Rhizobiaceae bacterium
TGCGCAGCCTCGAGCAGTATGCCGGCTGGATGAAAGGCTTGCTGGGCTTTATCCCGAACGGCCGGTACGAAGTGAAATCGTTCGCCACCGACCACGATCGAAAAAACGTTTGCGCCTATGGCGTCTTCTCTGGCGCGCACAGTGGACCGGGAGGCCCTTGTGCGCCGACCGGCAAAAGCACGAGCACGGACTACGTATACGTGATGAGCTTCGAGGGCACCAAGATCCGGCACATGACCAAGATCTGGAATGCCGGGTGGGCGGTGAAGGAGCTCGGGTGGGCGTAAGTCACAGCTAATCTGATCGCGCTGCCACGCTGTCAGCACGTGCAATGCACTACAGCTTGCGCAGCGCCACGCTCTCGATGCGATGGTCGGCACTCTTGCGCAGGATCAGCCGCGCGCGCTGCCGCGTCGGCAGGATATTCTCATCCAGGTTGATGCGATTGATGGTCGTCCAGATCTCCAGCGCCTTGCCCTGGGCTTCCTCGATGGAGAGCGTCGCGTAGCGATGGAAATAGGCCGCCGGATCGCGGAACGCGGTTTGCCTGAGCCGCATGAAGCGCCGCACGTACCAATCTTCGATGATGGCGGGATCGGCATCGAGATAGATGGAGAAATCGAAGAAATCCGAGACGAACGGGATGGCCTCGCCACCGCGCGGCAGGCGCGCCGGTTGCAGAACGTTCAATCCCTCGACGATCAGGATGTCCGGCCGGTCGATCACGGCCTCCTGACCCGGAATGATGTCGTAGTGGAAGTGCGAATAGACCGGCGCCACCACGTTCGCCTTGCCCGACTTCACGTCGCCGAGAAAGTTCAGCAGGCGCGCCGTGTCGAAGCTCTCGGGAAAACCCTTGCGATGCATGATGCCGCGGATTTCGAGCTCGCGGTTTGGCCACAGAAATCCGTCCGTCGTGATCAGGTCCACGCGCGGATGGTCCGGCCAGCGCGCCAGCAGCGCCTTGAGCACACGGGCCGTCGTGCTTTTGCCCACCGCCACCGACCCGCCCACGCCGATGATGAACGGCGCCTTGCCGTCCCTGCGGCCGAGAAACTTCGACGTCACGGCGTGTAGTTCCTGCGCGGCTGCCACGTACAGATTGAGAAGACGCGACAGCGGCAGATAAATCTGCTCCACCTCGTCGACCGACAGGTCCTCGATCAGGCCCGACAAGGACGAGAGATCGCGCGACACCAGCGTCATCGGCGTATCCGCGCGCAGACCCGCCCACTCGGACCGCGTGAACGTCCGGTACGGCGAATATTGAATGTTGCTGCGGTTGCTGGCCGCTCCACCCTGCGGGTCGAGGATGTCGCGCATGCCCTAGTGTCCCGATTCCGAAGTTCGCCTGATCTGGATGCTAGGTCCGGGAGCGAACTTCGGAATCCAAAGGGACACGAGCATCATAGACTGGCTCGTGTGATTCAGATCGAGAAATTCGCTCCAGGATGAGCGGCAAATGCCGGCGAATTTCTCGATCATCACACTAGTCTCCCTTGGCGGACCGCGATGCTTTCTCGTCGAGCCCCGAGATGCCGATCCTCGCTTCGAGAACCTGCAGCACCTCGTCCAGCCCGATGTTGCGGCACTCCAGCAGCACGAGCAGATGATAGATCAGATCTGCGGCCTCCGCTTTCAATGCCGCGTCATCCTGGCCGATCCCGGCAATGACGGTCTCGACTGCCTCCTCGCCGAGCTTCTTGGCGCAGAGCTGCGGGCCGCCGTCGAGCAGCTGTCGCGTGTAGGACTTCGCCGCGCTGTCCGCCCGGCGCACCTTGATCGTCGCCGCGAGTTGCTGCAGCACCGTCTCGCTCATGTTGCCTATCTTTCCGCAGTCCTGCCGTGCGCCACGGTATCCCGCTGCAACGCCCGGCGCGTCAAGCCATCACGGCGAAGTTGCTTGAGATTTCGCAAGAAAAACCCCGCTGCAGCACCGCAGCGGGGTTCCGATAGACCAGAAGCTGTTGCGCCGCTCACCCGCCCGGCGGGCCCGCCAGGCGCATGCGGATGTAGTCGAGCTGGTCGTAGTTGCCGTATTTGATCATCAGCACGCCGCTCTCGCCCGAGCCCTTCTTGATCTCGACCTTGAGGCCCAGCACGTCCGCCAGCTCCTTCTCGAAGGCGCGCGTATCGGGGTCCTTCTCGCGCGGCTTCTTCGGCTCGCTGCGCACGGGTCCGCCCTGCACCAGCGCCTCGACCTCG
>JBGTLX010000573.1:0-10168 GCA_041743855.1 Rhizobiaceae bacterium
ACCAGCGCCTGATGCAGGATATTCGCGGGGCGATCGAGGCAGGCAGCTTTGTCGATGGCGCAGCCTCGATTTCGGCGGGTTGGCAAAAGGGTGATCTTCCAGCGCTCTGATTGCATGGCGCGACCACAAGATGACTCCCGATCTTCTGCAACTTGAACGCGGCATTTGCGTTGCTGTGCCGACCAGGAGAGCTGCCTCATGAAATATCTGACCGCCTACGGCATCGCCGTCGTCATCTTTCTGGCGCTCGACGCCTTGTGGCTGGGCCTGATTGCCAGGAGCCTTTACGTCTCGCGCATGGGCGATCTGATGGCCGCGCAGCCGCGATGGGGCGTCGCTTTGATGTTTTACGCGCTCTTCGTCGTCGGCCTGATATATTTTGCGGTGACGACAGGTCTGGAAAGCGGCAGCTGGCAGACCGCCGCGCTGAATGGCGCGCTATTCGGCTTCTTCTGCTATTTGACTTATGACGCCACCAACCTCGCGGTCATCGAGGGCTACGATCCCGTGCTTGCCATCATCGATACTGTATGGGGAACGGTGCTCGGGGCCGTAACGGCGGGCGCAACCGTCGCCATCATGGTCGCGCTCGGGCGCAATACACCTTAGGCTGCGTCAAAAAAATACGGGCGATGTCAGCGACACCGCCCGTCGAACCCAATCAATCTTTGCGGCTGCGCCGCGCCGCTTGGTCCCTTTTTTGTCGCATCGGATTCATCCGAAAACCGCTTCGCACTTTCGGTCCGATGCTTACGCGTCGAGGATCGGCATGAAGCCGCCATAGATCATGCGCTTGCCGTCGAAGGGCATGTTTTCCATGTCGGACTTCATCCGCTCGTCCTCCATGACCTTGGGCCAGGCCGCGTTGCGGGCTTCCTTGGAAGGCCACTCGACCCAGGAATAGACGACCGTCTCGTCCGCCTCCGCCTTTACCGCCATCTTGTAGTCGGTGACCTTGCCGTCGGGCACGTCGTCGCCCCAGGCCTCGACGATGCGGGTCGCGCCATGGTCCCTGAATACGGTTGCGGCTTTCTGAGCCACCTTGCGATAGGCGTCCTTGTTGGCGGTCGGCACCGCGACCAGATAGCCGTCGAGATAGCCGCCGCGCGAGCCCGCCGTTTCATCGACGATGGGCGCGAAGCCGCCGAAGATCATGCGCTGGCCGTCGAACGGCATATCGCCCATCTCCTTCATGCGCGGGTCGTTCATCATCTTGTCGGTGGCTGCGTCGCGCGCCGCCTTCGAGGGATATTCCATCCAGCCGAAGACGACGACCTCGTCGTCCTTTGCCTTCACCGCGCCCTTGAAATCGGTGACCTTGCCGTCGGGCACGTCGTCGCCCCAGGCCTCGACCACACGGGTCGCGCCGAATTCCTTGAACATCGGCGCGGCTTTCGCGGCGTGTTTGCGATAGGCCTCCTTGTTGGCGGCCGGCACCGCGATCACGAATCCTTCGACATAGTTCATGGCTTTCCTCCTGCGCTTTGATGACGGTAAACAGCTTCGGCTGGACGGTGTTCCTTGGATTGCTGACAACCGCGCCTCCAGCAGCCTCTGGAAGGGGCGCTCACGCGGCGCATGCATCCGGCAAGACTGGGCCACGAGATCGCGCGGCGCAGAATGCTCAGCTCGTAATGCAGGTCAGCCGCCGGCGCAAGCCGAACCGATGTCGTCGTCGGCGCTCGACCCGCGAGAACGAATAGCTATGTCGACAGCTTCAGGTGCTCAGCGAATTGGAAGCCCGCAGGCTGACGCTGGTGATCAGATACTTCCCGTCGGGCTGCAGTTCGAGCGTGTAGAGGGCCTCATAATCCTTGCCGTCGGGGCCGACGAGCAGAACCTGCTGGGCGATGGACGTCGGGCTTACCTCCTCGGACTTGCCGAAAGCGTAGTTTCTCGGCTTGTGCACCGGCTGATAGCCGCTCGCGACCATGCCCATGAAAACATCGACGGTCGGGAATATCCGCTTCACGTTGGGAGCGGCGAAGGCATAGGCGGCTGCGCCATCGCCAGCCTGAAACGCCTTGAGCTGTCCGTCGATGGAGTTTTGGGCGGCCTTGATCTCGGCCTCGCCGGCAAACGCTGAAAACGCAAAAAGACCCGGAACAAATGCGAGTGCAATGAATAATCCGCGCATGTCTGTCTCCTGACTTCTCGTCAAAGCAACCGGCCGGATGAAATGTTCCGGAGCGGCAAATAATATAGCACAATGAACATACGCAGGCGCGAGGCTCCCGGTTTCATCCCGCCGCGAAATCAGCGGCCGAATCCGTAGCGGTCGATCGCATTCGGATGCAGCCTCGGCCAACCGCGCGATTGCCCTTGCTTTTTCGCCGCGACGCATCTGAAATGCGCCGACAGGGGAGTATGCGCTTGGTTGCGTTCGACGAGATGCTGCCGGAACCATCCGGCCTCCGGAATTCTTACGCGGCCTATGATCGCTGGCTGAAGCAACAGGACCCCGCCCGACTCACCGAAAAGATGCGCGACGCCGAGCGCGTGTTTCGCAAGACGGGCATCACCTTCGCCGTCTATGGCGAGGAAGAAGCAGCCGAGCGGCTGATCCCGTTCGACATCGTCCCGCGCATCATTTCCGGAGCCGAGTGGCGGCGGCTGACGCAGGGCATCGAACAGCGCGTCCAGGCGATCAACGCGTTCCTCGACGACATCTACCACCGCCAGGAAATCCTGCGCTCGGGGCGCGTGCCCAAGGAACTCGTCGCCAACAACGTGGCCTTCCTGCCCGAGATGATCGGCGTGCGACCGCCGGCCGGCGTCTATACCCACATCATCGGCGTCGACATCGTGCGCACCGGCGAGAACGAGTTCTTCGTGCTGGAGGACAATGCCCGCACGCCCTCAGGCGTCTCCTACATGCTCGAAAACCGCGAGACGATGATGCAGCTCTTTCCCGAGCTGTTCCAGAAGATCAAGGTGCGGCCGGTCGAGAACTATCCGCAATTGCTGCGCCAGTCGCTGGCGGCGGTCCGGCCCGACAAGGTGAGGGGAGCGCCGACGATCGCGGTGCTGACCCCCGGCAGCTTCAACTCGGCCTATTTCGAGCACGCGTTCCTCGCCGACCAAATGGGCATCGAACTGGTCGAAGGGCAGGACCTGCGGGTGGTCGACGGCCATGTCGCGATGCGCACGACCGAGGGTTACAAGCAGATCGACGTGCTTTACCGCCGCGTCGACGACGCCTATCTCGATCCGCTGACCTTCAACGCCGATTCGACGCTCGGCGTGCCCGGCATCATGGATGTCTATCGCGCCGGCAACATCACCATCGCCAACGCACCGGGAACCGGCATTTCCGACGACAAGGCGTTCTATTCCTACATGCCCGAAATCATCGAATTCTACACCGGGCGCAAGGCGATTTTGGACAACATCCAGACGTTCCGCTGCTCGGAGCCGGACAGCCTGAAATACGTGCAGGAGAATCTGGCGCATCTGGTGGTGAAAGAAGTCCACGGCTCGGGCGGCTACGGCATGCTGGTCGGCCCGACGTCCACGAAGAAGGAGCGCGAGGAGTTTTCCAAAAAACTGGCCGCGCGGCCGTCCAACTACATCGCCCAACCGACGCTGGCGTTGTCGACCTGCCCGATTCTGACCGAGGCAGGCCTTGCGCCGCGCCATGTCGACCTGCGGCCGTATGTCTTGGTGTCGGACAGGATCCAGATCGTGCCGGGCGGGCTCACGCGCGTGGCGCTGAAGCAAGGCTCGCTGGTGGTGAACTCATCGCAGGGCGGCGGGACGAAGGACACCTGGGTGCTGGATGATTAGGGAGCGAGTAGTGAGTAGCGAATAGCGAATAGCGAATAGCGAATAGAAAGGGTATGGCGATCAACTCCTACAAAGACCTCATTGTTTGGAAGGCAGCCGTCGATCTCGCAGTGACCTGCTACTCGGAAACGAAAAGTTTTCCCAGTAGCGAGACCTATGGAATGACCTCACAGATACGACGGTCGAGCGTTTCGGTTGCGGCAAATATAGCTGAAGGGCACGGGCGTGAGAACACCGGCTCCTTCATACAGTTTCTTCGAATAGCTCAGGGGTCACTAAAAGAACTGGAGACACATGTCTTCATTTCGGAACGTGTCGGGCTCCTTCAAAAATCCTGTACTCAGACGATATTTTTGCAAACAAGTGAGGTTGGAAAGATGCTCAGATCGCTCATCAGAAGTCTTCAGCAGAAACAGTAGAAGATGCCTAAGATCTATTCGCTATTCGCTATTCGCTACTCCCTTCGCCGCGGAGCGGCCTGACATGCTTCTCGGGCGCACCGCCAACGGCCTCTACTGGATGAACCGCTACATCGAGCGGGCCGAAAACATGGCGCGGCTCGTGGATGCCGGCTTGCGCATGGCGCTGACGCGCACGTCCAGCACCGAGGAGGAATGGAAGTCGGTGCTGTTGAGTTCAGGCGCCGAAAACGCCTATGCGCGCAAGCATGCCGGCTACACCGCCGAAACCGTGTCGGATTTCCTGCTGCGCGACGTTTCCAACCCGTCGAGCTCGATGTCGGCGATGGAGACGGCGCGGTTCAACGCGCGCATGGTGCGCACCGCTTTGACGCGGGAAACCTGGGAGAGCATCAACGAAGCCTGGATGGCGCTGAAGCGGATGCTGGCCGCGCCCATCGACGAGCGCGACCTGCCCAAGGTGCTGGACGCGATCAAGCGCGAGACGGCGCTGATCAGGGGTTGCTTCTACGGCACCATGCTGCGCAACGAGATCTTCGATTTCTCGCAGATGGGCACCTATGTCGAGCGCGCCGACAACACGGCCCGCATCCTCGACGTGAAATACTACGTGCTGCTGCCCTCGGTGTCCTGGGTCGGCTCGACCCTCGACAACTATCAATGGGAATCGATCCTGCGCTCCGTATCGGCGCATCGCTCCTACCGCTGGGTCTATGAGGCCGACTACCGGCCGACCAACATCGCCGACTATCTGATCCTGAACGGGCGCATGCCTCGCTCGCTGACCTTCTGCTACCGCTTCCTGTCCGAGCATCTGAAATTTCGCGCCGACGAATACGGCGTCCGGCTGCCCTGCCACAAGACCGTGGACGAGACGTTGGCCAAGCTCAGGACGGGCACCATCAAGGATATTTTCGACGCCGGCCTGCACGAATTCCTGACCGACTTCATCCGCGACAATTATCGGCTGGGCGACGAAGTCGCCCGCGATTATCGGTTCCAGTAACATGCGCCTGAAAATCTCGCACCGGACCGAATACCGCTACGATGCGCCGCTCGCCTACGCGCTGCAGCGGCTGCGGCTCGTGCCGAAAGCGGGACCGACGCAGACGATCGTTTCCTGGTCGCTCGACGTGACAGGCGCGCGCGAGGAGGCGCGCTTCACCGATCATTTCGAAAACGAAACGCGGCTGCTAGGCCTCGAGCCTCAATCGCAGATGATCGTCATCGCGGCCGAGGGCGAAATCGAGACGCGCGACACGGCCGGCGTGTCGGGCGACCATCGCGGCTTCGCGCCGCTGTGGCTTTTCCAGCAGGAAACGCCGCTGACCACGCCGGGGCAGGGCATGCGCGAACTCGCCGCGTCCATCGGCGGCGGCTCCGATCTCGACAGGTTGCACCGGCTGATGAACGCCATCACCGAACGCGTGGCCTATGTGACGGGCGCCACCCATGCCGGCACGACCGCCGAGGACGCGCTGATACAAGGCAGCGGCGTCTGCCAGGATCATTCGCATATCTTCGCCGCCGCCGCCCGGCTGCTCGGCTTTCCCGCGCGCTATGTCAGCGGCTATCTGATGATGGATACGACGATAGACCAGGTCGCCACCCATGCCTGGGCCGAAGCGCATGTGCCGTCGCTCGGCTGGGTCGCCTTCGACGCCTCGAACTGCATATCGCCCGACGAGCGCTATGTCCGCATGGCGGTCGGCCGCGATTACCGCGATGCGATGCCGGTGTCGGGAATTCGCTCTGGATGGGCGGAGGAACAGCTTGCAGTCCACATCACCGTGGAGCAGTAATCCGGCACTCTCTGCGCCGGAAGCGATTCCATGACCTACTGCGTCGGCCTCAAGATCGATAAAGGGCTCGTGTTCATGTCGGACACGCGCACCAATGCCGGGATCGATTCGATCTCGACCTTCCGCAAGATGCATGTCTGGGAAGAGCCCGGCGAGCGCATGATCGTGCTGATGTCGGCCGGCAATCTCGCCACGACGCAGGCCGTGGTCAGCCTGCTCGATGAGCGGTCGAAGGCCGTTTCGGACCGCAAATCGACCCTGCTCGAAACGCCCTCCATGTACCAGACGGCGCGGCTGGTCGGAAACACGGTGAAGGAGGTCATTCTCCACTCGTCCCCGACGGGGGAAAAGGCCGATTCATACTTCAACGCGTCGTTCATCCTCGGCGGACAGATCAAAGGCAGCGACCCGCGCCTGTTCATGATCTACCCGGAGGGCAATTTCATCGAGTGCAGCGATGACACGCCGTTCTTCCAGGTCGGCGAGACCAAATACGGCAAGCCGATCATCGTGCGCGCCTATGAAAAGACAATGAGTTTCGCCGAGACGGTGAAGCTTTTGATCGTCTCTTTCGATTCGACGCTGAAATCGAACCTGTCGGTCGGCCTGCCGCTCGACCTTCTGTTCTACGAAAAGGACACCTACAGGGTCGGGTTGAAGAAGCGGATCGGCCAGGACGATCCCTATTATCGGACTGTGTCGGACGGCTGGTCGAATGCGCTGAAGCAGGCCTTCAAGAGCCTTCCGGATTTTCCGGAGTAGCGCTCCGGCCGCCCCCCGGGAGGGACATGAAAAACAAAGATTTCCGCGATTGGTCGCTGCGCGCCGCCGAATGGGGCGCCGACTACCGTAAGTCCCTCCGCGACCGGCCGGTGCGGGCGAAGATGCTGCCGGGCGACATCGCCAAAACCATCGCCGCGTCCGCGCCCGAAGAGCCGGAGCCGATGGAGGCGATCTTCGCCGATTTCGAGCAACAAATCCTGCCCGGCATGACGCATTGGCAGCATCCGCGCTTCTTCGCCTATTTTCCCGCCAACGCCGCGCCGGTTTCGGTAGTGGCCGAATATCTGGTCAGCGCCATGGCCGCGCAATGCATGCTCTGGCAGACCTCGCCGGCGGCGACCGAACTGGAGACGAAAGTCATCGACTGGTTGCGCCAGGCGCTCGGGCTGCCGGAGGCGTTTTCGGGCGTCATCCAGGATTCCGCCTCATCGGCGACGCTTGCCGCCGTGCTCACCATGCGCGAACGCGCGCTCGACTGGCAGGGCAACCGCAGCGGCATGAGCAGTCAGCCCCGCCTGCGCATCTATTGCTCCGATCAGGTGCACACCTCGATCGACCGGGCGATATGGGTATCGGGGATCGGCGAGGCCAACCTCGTGCGCCTACCCGGCGTCGGGCGCTGGCGCTCGATGGATCCCAAAACCCTAGAAGCGGCAATCGAGGAGGATCGGGCAGCGGGCTTCCTGCCGGCCGGCATCATCGCCTGCATCGGCGCGACCAGCGTCGGCGCGAGCGACGATATTTCAGCGGTCAGCGCCGTGGCGCGCAAATACGGCCTTTACCTGCATGTCGACGCGGCCTGGGCCGGATCGGCGATGATCTGCCCGGAATTCCGGCCTTTCTGGCGCGGCGTCGAACACGCCGATTCCATCGTCTTTAACCCGCACAAATGGCTGGGCGCGCAGTTCGACTGCTCGGTCCAGTTCATCCGCGAGCCTGAGCTTCTCGTGAAGACGCTGGCGATCAAGCCGGACTATCTGAAAACCCGTGGCCGCGACGGCGTCATCAATTATTCGGAATGGTCGGTGCCGCTCGGGCGTCGCTTTCGCGCGTTGAAACTCTGGTTCCTGCTCCGGGCGCACGGGCTGGAGGAACTGCGCCAGATGATCCGCAACCATGTCGCCTGGAGCGAACGGCTCGCGTCGCGGCTCGCAGACGAGGCCGGGTTCGAGATCGTAACCGAACCGATGCTGTCGCTGTTCACCTTCCGGCACCAGGGGCGCGACGAGCGCGAGATCGACGAGCACAATCTGCGGCTGGTCGACGCGATCAACGATGACGGGCGCATCTACCTGACGCAGACGCGCATCGACGGCCGCGTGGCGGTCCGGTTCCAGACCGGGCAATTCGAAACGACCGAGGCGGATGTCGAGACGGCGTTCGCGGCCATCACGCAGATCGCGGCTTCGCTTTAGGGTGTGTTGATATTCACGCCATGCCGGCCTGCAAATGGCGGGTTTCTGCGCTTCCGATGCTCACGTACCCAAAAGTACGCTCCGCTCCGGTTCTCGAAAACCATCATTTTCGCCGCGGCCTGACATAAATCTGAACACACCCTAGCCTTGCCGGTTGGTAAACCGGGCATTGCCGAGCCCGGTGCCGATGGTCAGCACGCCCCAGCGCGACACGTCGGCCATGTAGGGCGCTTCGCTCAACCCCTGCACGACCGCGTCATTGTGCAGGACCACGCACGTCTCTTCGTTGCCGATCGTCGGGATTTTTTCGCGTAGCTCGTCGACCAGATTGAAGCGGCCGCTTTCCCAGTTGCCGGGCAGGTTCTGTCCGCCCTGGGAGATGCTGCCGTCGGGCTCGATCGAACCGGGACAGCCGACGCCAATGAACGGCGCCAGCCGTAAGCCCGCTTTTTCCGCCTGGCTCATCAGCGCCTTCAGCATGTCGGCCAGCCGCGTCACCGCCTCGTCGCGAGTGGGTTTCGGGTCGGCGTCCACATGCCGCCAGAGATCCATCCGCCAGACCGTCACTTTGTCCAGCCTCAGCGGGCGCTTCTTCGGCATTTTCAACAAGCCGGCCCGGATATTCGAGCCGCCGATGTCGACCGCAAGCACCGCGTCGTGACCGGCAAACAGCGCGGGAGGAACGAGATGCGCGATGCCGAGCAGCCCGGCCTTGTCGGGATGATTGCGGATCGCCACCAGTTCGATCGCCTTGCCCTCGACCTTGAGAATGGCGGTGGTGCGCCCGATGGCGAGTTCGCCGACGCGGCTGTCGCGCATGCCGCCACCGACGACGATGCGCTCGGTGCCATGCCAGCCCTTCTCCTTGAGGAAGCGGCGGATCACGGTGGCGAGTTCCTGCGCGAACTCCTCGATAGCGCCATGCACGACGCCGGCGGCTTCCAGACTTCCCTCGACCAGAAAGCGGTCCATCGTCTTTTTCTTCATGCCCGCTGTCGGCTGGTCGCCAAGCGGGTCGTCGCCAACCTCGCGCATCGCCTTGCGCATTTCCTCGAGAATGTCCGTGAACGCGCGGTTCGACGCCCGGTCACCGACAAAACCCTTGGCGTCGCGCACTTCGAGATTGTAGCTGTCGAGCGTGACGGCCGGCAGCTCGGTGTCGCCGCTTTTGAACCAAGCCACGCGCTTGTCTTGCTTCTTCTTTTTCAAAATTATTTCCCCAAAGAGCAAAACCGGCGCCCGCCAGCAACACAAACGCGGCGGCAGGCCAAGTGGTTCATTCTGCCGACACGATGGTGCAATTTCAAACGCCGGTAAGGTTTATGGCGGCCCCTTAACCGCCGGCAGACGACAGTAGGCCTCGCAGGGCGGATAGCTTTGCCGGCTAAATCATTTCCATTCTGCACACTGTCTTTCTTCACTTTCGTTTCAGCATTCATGTGCTAGATACGAAAGTGAGGATCGCCATGTTTTTGTCGCCGCGCCATTCCGAAATCATCCAGCTCGCCAAGGATAATGGCCGGGTCCTGGTCGAAGACCTCGCCACCCAGTTCAACGTCACGCCACAAACGATTCGCAAGGATCTCAACGATCTCTGCGATCAGCGTCTGCTCACCCGCATCCATGGCGGCGCGCTTTTTCCCTCCGGCATCGAGAACCTGGAATATGAGGCGCGCCGCAATATCGCGGCGGATGAGAAAGTGGCGATCGGGCAGGCGGCGGCAAGGCTGATCCCCGACAAGGCCTCGCTGTTCATCAACATCGGCACCACGACCGAGGCGGTCAGCAAGGCGCTGCTCGATCATTCCGGATTGATGATAATCACCAATAACATCAATGTCGCCAACAGGATGCGGGTTTATCCATCGATCGAGGTGGTGATCGCCGGCGGTGTCGTGCGCGGCTCCGACGGCGGCATTGTCGGCGAGGCCGCCGTCGATTTTATCAAGCAGTTCAAGGTCGA
>JBGTLX010000574.1:0-15829 GCA_041743855.1 Rhizobiaceae bacterium
AGGCGACATCCATCCCGGCGACGTTTTTGCCCTCAACGCGCCCTACAATGGCGGCACGCATCTGCCGGATATCACCGTCGTGACGCCTGTTTTCGATGGTTCCGCGAAGGAAATCCTCTTCTACACCGCCTCGCGCGGCCATCATGCCGATGTCGGCGGAACCGCCCCCGGATCGATGACGCCGCTCGCCACCACCGTCGACGAGGAAGGCATTCTCATCGACAATTTCCGCATCGTCGATCGGGGCAAGTTCCAGGAACAGGAACTGCACACGATCCTGACCGACCACCCCTACCCGGCCCGCAACCCGCATCAGAACATCGCCGACCTGAAAGCCCAGATCGCGGCCAACGAGAAAGGCGTCGCCGAACTGCGCAAGATGGTCGCGCATTTCGGCCTGGGCGTCGTCGAGGCCTATATGGGCCATGTTCAGGACAACGCCGCCGAGAGCGTGCGCCGCGTGCTGGAGCGCCTGCCGGACAGTTCCGAATATTCTTATCCCACCGACACCGGGCAAATCATCAAGGTAAAGATCACCGTCGATCGCCAGGCGCGAGAAGCCACCGTCGATTTCACCGGCACGTCGAAAGTCGAAAAGAACAATTTCAACGCGCCCGAACCCGTCGCCCGCGCCGCCGTGCTTTACGCCTTCCGCGTCATGGTCGAGGACAACATCCCTATGAACGCAGGCTGCCTGCGCCCCATCAACATCATCATCCCTGACGGCTGCATGCTGCGGCCGGCCTATCCGGCCGCCGTCGTCGCCGGCAATGTCGAGACCTCGCAGCACGTCACCAACGCCATGTTCGGCGCGATGGGCGCTCTGGCCAACGCGCAAGGCACGATGAACAACCTCACCTATGGCAATGAAAAATATCAGTATTACGAGACGATCTGCTCCGGCTCGCCGGCGGGGCAGATGAACAATGGCCGCGGCTTCAACGGCACGTCCGGCGTCCACACCCACATGACCAATTCGCGCCTCACTGATCCGGAAGTGCTGGAATTACGCTTTCCCGTCCTGCTTGAGGATTTTCATATCCGCGAAAATTCCGGCGGCAGGGGCCGATGGAGCGCCGGCGATGGCACCAAGCGCACCATCCGCTTCCTCGAACCCATGGAATGCGCCATCCTGTCGTCGCACCGCAACCGTTCGCCGGAGGGCATTGACGGCGGCGGTGACGGCGAAACCGGCTTGACCCAAATCCGCCACAGGGATGGCAGCATCGAAACGCTACGCGCCTGCGACCAGACCGTTTTACAGGCCGGCGACGCCGTCATCGTCACCACGCCGACGCCGGGCGGATTCGGGCGGGCGTAGTTAGTGTCGGCTTGTCCGTAGCTACGTTTGTCGTTATATTGGGTCGCGGATGTTTGAATGGGATGAGCACAAGAACGTTGCCAATCTGGCCAAGCACGGAATCAGCTTCGACGAGGCGCGTCTCATTTTCGACGGCACGATTGTTTCTTGGACCGATGATCGAGTCGACTACAGTGAACGAAGAGACATCAGCATCGGGCTCATCCGCGAGATAGTCGTGGTAACCGTCGTTCACACGGATCGGAACGGCATTAAACGCATCATTTCTGCTCGTCTCGCCAACCGCACCGAAAGGAGGCTGTATCATGAGCATCGCGGACAATCGGCTTCAGGAACTGGCCAAACGCAGTGACAAGGATATCGACTACAGCGACATTCCGGAATTGGACGAAGCATTCTGGAAGAACGCGCGGATTGTGCATCCGGCCGACCCGAAGCTCCAGCTTACCATCCGGTTCGATGCCGATGTGGTGGAGTGGTTCAAATCGCGGGGCAAAGGCTATCAAAGCCGCATGAACGCCGTGCTGCGGGCTTACGTGGATGCACATAGCTGATACTTGGCTTCGCATCCGCGTCGCCGGCCTTGGTCCGATCTTAAGCGGCAAGTTTGCCCGACTGCAGCATCGCTTCCATGCGGACGTAGCTCGCCTCCATGCCCTGATCCATGCCGGTTGCGAGCATCGCCGTCCGCGTCTCGGCATCGGGCAGCGTCATGCGCATGGTCATCAGCGTGCCTGCGTCGTCCGGGGCAAACCGAGTCTCGACGTGATTGTCGGGCGTAGGGTCGGGTAAATGCATCCGCTCGATGTGGACAATGCGGGTGAATGGCTCCAACTCGACATATTCACCGGTGAGGTGGAACCCGGCGCCCTTGCCGTCCGACCACTCGTATCGGATCTTGCCGCCCGGCTTCGCCTCGCTGATGCACACCGGCATCGTCCAGCCATCCGGTCCCAGCAGCCACTTCTGGATCAGCTTCGGTTCGGTATGCGCGCGAAACACCGCCTCAGGCCGCGCCGCGAAGCGGCGGGTAACAACGACATGCGTGTCCCCTTCCGTGGTCAAACTCAGCTTGCTCATGTCTTGTCCTTTCCTTCTTCGGTTTCCATGTCCGCCAGCACATTGTCCAGCCGGTCGTAGTTTTGCGTCATCACCTCCCTGAGCCGGTCCAGCCACTGGTCGATTTCCGCGATTGCCGATGGCGCCAGGCGGCAGGGACGTTTCGTCCGCTCGACACGGCGTGTAATCAATCCCGCCCTTTCCAGCACTTTCAGATGCTGCGAGACCGCCGGCTGACTCATCGCGAAGGGCGCCGCCAGATCCGTCACCGTGGCTTCGCCCAAGGCGAGACGCGCGAGGATGGCGCGTCTTGTGGGGTCGGCGAGTGCGGAAAAGGCGGCGTCCAAGTTCTGCATATTTAACGATCCCTAATATAACTTAGTTCTTATATAAGGAATTAATTTTGTCAAGCGCCCACCTGGCGTAACCGCTCGCAGGCGTCATGAAGCAAATCTTGCATTGCCGGACGCGATGAACCAAAAATCAACCATGATGGGCGAAGACTTGATTTTCGCGCGCGCCGGCGGCAGAAACGGCGGGCGCGAGAACGTCACGCTGCCCATCGCGGGGAACCGATGCCCACTGGATCAATCAGAGACGCGGTCCGCACGCCCGTCAGGGTCACACGCCGTGTAATGGCCCTTGCCGTCCTGGCAGCGCTCGCCGCTTGCTCGACGGTCGAGGATCTTGCTCCGTCCGCTTCAGGCGGCTCGACAGCCGTCGCCCTCACAAATCCCCGCTTCAGCGACAGCGACCCGCATCAATGGGAGGGCGGCGCGCCATGGACCTACGCCGTCCATGGAACCGACGTCTCGAAATACCAGCGCAGCATCGACTGGCGCAAGGCCAAGGCCAGCGGCGTGTCCTTCGCCTTCATCAAGGCGACCGAAGGCGGCGACCGCGTCGATGATTATTTCGACGAACACTGGCGCGCCTCAAGGGCGGCCGGCGTCCCGCGCAGCGGCTATCACTTCTACTATTTCTGCCGCACCGCCGAGGAGCAGGCGCGCTGGTTCATAAAAAATGTTCCCAACGAGCGCTCGGCGCTGCCGCCGGTGCTCGACATGGAGTGGAATCCGCAATCGCCGACCTGCAAGCTCAGGCCTCCTGCCGCCACAGTGCGCCGCGAGATGGCGATTTTCCTGAACATCGTCGAAAAGCACTACGGCAAGAAGCCGATCATCTACACCTCGATCGACTTCTTCGAGGACAATGGCTTGTCCGGTTTCAAGGGCTACCCTTACTGGCTGCGCTCCGTCGCCGGCCATCCGCAGTCGCGCTATGGCCGCCACCCCTTCACCTTCTGGCAGTACACCGGAACCGGCGTCATCCCCGGCATCGCCGGCGACGCCGACATCAATGTCTTCAACGGCGACATGGCGGCGTGGAGGAAGTGGCTGAAAGCCAATACGGGTTGAGCGAGTAGCAATAAACAACCCCTATTCCCTATTCCTACCCCATCAAAATCGGCCGCACGACATCGAGTTTCTCGACGACGAAGTCGAAGAAGGCGCGGATGCGCGGCGTGTGCCGCAGATCCGGATGAGTCAGCAGATACCAGCCGCGCGCCAGTTCCGGCACGGGCGCAAGCACCTGCACGAGGTCTGCTTCGCCGTCAGCGATGGTCGTCGGTAGCGGCGCCAGGCCTATGCCGGATTTCACCGCGAGAAGCACGCCGAGCACGCTGTTGTTGCGCGCCGCTATCGTCGCCTTGGGCGCGACCTTAGCGAGCCATTTCGCGGCGCGATGATTGATCAGCATGCCATCGAAGCCGACGATCGAGTGCTGGATCAGATCTTCCGCGCTTTGCGGCCTGCCGTGGCGCTGGACGTAGCCGTGGCTGCCATAGACCGCCCAGATGGAATCGGCGATCTTGCGTCCGACCAGCCCCTCGTCATGCGGCTCGCCCGAGCGCAACGCGATGTCCGCCTCGCCCTTGGACAGGTCGAGATAGCCGTCGCTCATGACGAATTCGACCTTCAATCCGGGATGGCGGTCATGGAACAAATCGAGCAGCCCCGCATCGATGATGCGCTTGACCAGCGGCTCCGGACAGGTCAGCCGGATAGTCCCGACCAGTTCGTTGCGATAGGCGTTGATCTGGCGCTCAAGCCTTGAAACGGCTTCCTCGACCCGTTCGGCCGCTGGTCGCAGGGCTTCGCCGAATTCCGTGAGCTGGTATCCGGACGGATGCCGTCTTGCCAGCGCGTGGCCCAGCCGCCGTTCGAGTTCGCCCAGTCGCCTTTGCACCGTGGACTGGTTGACGCCGAGCGCTCGAGCCGCCGCAACAGTACTGCCGTGGCGTGCGACAGCCAGAAAATACCGAAGGTCGCTCCAGTCGAACATTAGGCCGTTATGCACTTCTGCGAGCCGGTCGCGCAACCATGCGGCTGCCGCGCCGATCTCGCCGGCAGTAGTCTCGCCAAGATCGAAACCACCGAACGGGAGAGCAAAATGCACAAGACCATGGATGCAGGCTCAGCGATTGCCGGCCTGACCGTCGGCCTCACCACCTCGGCCCGCGCGTCGGGTGCGCCGAAGCTTACCGCTCTGCACCGCGAAATCGTGGAAGGCATGCCGACAGCCGCCAGCCAGGAAATCCGGATTCTGCACGCGACGCTCGATCCGGGCGACGTTACCCCCTACCACTCGCATCGCTTCCCGGTCACGGTTTACGTCACCGAGGGCGCATTCACCTTGGAACTCGACGGGCGCGAGCCGGTCACGATCCGCGCCGGCGAGGTCTTCGTCGAACCGGCTCACATCAGGATGACTGGCCGCAATCTGGGAGCCGAACAAGCGAAGACGGTGCTATTCTACGTGAGCGATCCCGACACGCCCTTCGCCGATCCGGTGCGACGAGAATCTCTCGTCCGCAATTCAAACTCGGCATAACGCGTGCGTCGGCTCGGGGGCATCGAGATTCACCTCAGGGCGTGCCGAAAATGGTTGAGTTCGAGACCCGGAGCGGAGCGTACAGAGCATGATCCCGAAAAGTGAAATCCGGTTTTCGGAAAGATCATGCTCCAACAAAAACAGTACGTGAGCATCGGAAGCGCAGAAAGCCGCGTCAGATGGCCGCCAGAGTAGAATTATCGAAAGGTCTCAAGCCATCGTCTCCAGGCTGGCGAAACCCTGCGGCGCGTCGCCCTCATCAAAGGGCGTCGTCACCTCGACGAAGGTGTCGGGGTAAAATCCGTTGAAGCGCGTCCGCAGCGACAGCGAATAGGCCCCGATATGGCCGATCTCGATCCAGTCGCCCGTATCGACCGTCTCCGGCAGCCAGAACGGCCGCGACAAGATATCGACCGAATCGCAGGTCGCCCCGCACACCTTGAACGGCACGATGTTTTCCTCCTTGCCGTTGCGCGAGCGGATTGCCGGATCGGGAATGAAGCGCGCCGGCAGCGTGATCTTGCCGGTCCATGAATCCGACAGCGACGCCCAGATTCCGTCATTGATGTAGAGCCGCTTGCCCTTGCGCAGCAGCACCCGCACGATCAGCGACAGGCAGCGCGCCACGATCACCCGCCCCGGCTCGGCGACCAGCGGCATCTCTCCGAACTGGTATTCGTTGAGATCGCCGCGCAGCCGCGACATGATCTGCCCGAGCGACGGCATTTCGGCTTTTCTGCTGTTCGGGTCGTGCCCGTATTCGGCCGGAAAGCCGCCGCCGACATCGAGCGCCGCCAGCGGAAAACCTACTCGGTTGCGCACCCAGTCGGCCGAAGCCAGCGCCCGCTCATAGGTGTCCGGGTCCTCGATCTGGCTGCCGACATGGAAGCACAGACCGACCTTGTAGCCGGTGCGCTCCAGCCGTTGCGCCAGTTCCACCGCATAGGCCGGCCCCGCCCCGAACTTTTTCGAGAGTTCGTAGGCCGCCGACCCCTTGGTCTGCACCCGCACGAACACGGTCAGCGCGCCGGGGTCGATGTCGAGCGCGCGCACCACGCGCGTCAGCTTGGTGATCTCGTCCTCGTGGTCGACGGCGATCACCCGAATGCCATATTTTTCCAGCGCCAGCCTGATGTCGGACTGCGCCTTGACCGGGTGCATGTAGAGCATTTCCGCGTCCGGCGAGACCGCGCGCACCGCGGCGAACTCGCCCGGCGATGCCACGTCGAAGGCGGTCACGCCGGCTTCGACCAGCGCCTTCAGCACCAGTTGCTCGCCATTGGTCTTCACCGCATAGGCCGTCTTGCCGGGAAACATCCCCATGAACTGCACGGCGTCCGCTTTCAGCACGTCCGGATGGAAGCAATAGATCGGATCGTCGGGACGAAGCGCGAGCGCCGCCTCCCTGGCATTCTGGAATCGCTGCATAACTGCTCCCTGCCTGGCCGCTGACATCTAAACCAACCCACGCCGCATTGAAATCCTTTGCCTCCCGGCTTTCCGCCTTGGCGCCACAGCGGAAAAACCGTTGCGGCAGGAGCGCAAACCGGGTGGCGGCCTGCTCGTCCGAAGCCTACGAACGGCGCGGAATGCGCTGGAGGATTTTCGTGACCGCGGTTGCGCCCGAAACAAGCCCACAATCATCGATGTCGCTTGCCAACTGGCTGCAACTGCTGGCGCTCGGCGCGATCTGGGGCGGGTCGTTCTTCTTTGCTCGCATCGCGGTCGCCGAAATCGAACCGCTGACGCTGGTGCTTTACCGCGTCGGCATCGCGGCTCTGGCGCTGCACATCTATATCGCCGCGCGCGGGCTTTCTTTCGCGAAAATCTTGCCGCATGCGGCGAGCTTCTTCGGCCTCGCGGCTCTCAACAACGTCATCCCCTTTTCGCTGATCTTCGCCGGCCAGACCGAACTCGGCGCCGGCCTCGCCTCCGTCCTCAACGCGACCACCCCGTTCTGGACCATCATCATCGCCAACATGGTCACCCGCGACGAGAAACTCTCCTGGAACAAGGTCGCCGGCATCCTGCTTGGCCTCGCCGGAACCGCGGTGATGATCGGGCCCGGCCTGATCGCCGGCCTCGGCGGGCCTGTCTGGGCGAAATTCGCGCTGGTGGCCGCCTCGCTTTCCTACGCCTTCGCCGTCATCTTCGCCAAACGCTTCCGCGGCATCCCGCCGGTCCTCGTTGCCGCCGGCCAGCTGACCGCCTCCGCCATCATCATGGTCCCGGTCGTGCTGGCGTGGGCGGGGGCATCAGGCCTGTTTTCGGCGAGCCTGCCGGTCTGGTCGGCGGTTTTTGCCTTGGCGCTCGTCTCGACCGCCTTCGCCTATATCCTCTATTTCAACATCATCGCGTCGGCCGGCGCGACCAATGCCTCGCTGGTCACGCTCATCGTTCCGGTTTCGGCCATTCTGCTCGGCACCCTGTTCCTCGGCGAGCGACTCGAACTGTTCGAGGTCGCGGGCATGCTTCTGATTGCATTCGGCCTCGTCATCATCGACGGCAGGTTGCTGCGGAGGCTGCATTAGACAAATTTCGCCAGCAGCCCGCCACAATTTATTCACACAGATTGACGCGCCATTTCACGAATAATTACCGATGGTTACGTTTCACGACAGGTCGAATTTTTCACAATTACGTCGCATTGCAGAACATTTTCCGCTTGCCTGTGGCAGAAATGAACCTAGACTCCGCCTCGTACCTGAAGAGGAGGCTATGTATGGGACTGACACGGCCGATCAATGCACTGATGATTTGCGCTGCGTTTGCTTTTATCGGCGCCCTCATAATGGGATTTCTTCCGTAAGGCCGCGAGACGGTGGGGGATGGGGAAACCACCTGAAAAGGTGATACTATTAAAAAGGCCGGGCTCAGCCCGGCCTTTTTGCACTTGACTAAGCCGCCGCGGAGGCAGCGCCGCTGTTACCTGCCGTAGCCGAGCGGACGCCGATCATGTGGCAGACCGCAAAGACCAGGTCAGCCCGGTTCATTGTGTAGAAATGGAACTCGCCCACGCCCCGCTCGACGAGGTCCAGCACCTGCTCGGCGGCCACCGCCGAAGCCACCAGCGCATGCGTCTGCGGATCGTTTTCCAGTCCGCCAAAACGCTCGGCAAGCCAGGCGGGAACGTGCGCCCCGCAGCGCGCCGAGAAATTCGCCACCTGCCCGAAATTGTGGACCGGCAGGATGCCCGGCACGATCGGCACGTAGATGCCTGCCCTTCGCGCCCGCTCGACATAGCGCTCGTAGAGATCATTGTCGAAAAAGAACTGCGTGATCGCCCGCGTCGCGCCATTGTCGACCTTGCGTTTCAGCATATCGATGTCGGTCGCGAAATCCGGGCTTTCGGGATGTTTCTCGGGGTATGCCGCGACCGAGATGTCGAAATCGCCCGCGCCCTTGAGCGCTGTCACCAGTTCGGCGGCGTTGGCGTAGCCTTTCAGGTGCGGCCGATAGCGCGCGCCCACACCCTCCGCCGGATCGCCGCGCAGCGCCACGAAGCGCCGCACGCCCAGCGCTGAAAACTCGCCGATGACCTGATCGACTTTGCCGCGCGCGGCGTCGACGCAGGTGAGATGCGCAGCCGGCGTCAAATTCGTCTCGTTCGCGATGCGCCTGACCGTCCTCAGCGTGCGCTCGCGCGTCGAACCCCCCGCCCCATAGGTGACCGAAACGAAGTTTGGGCTCAGTGGTTCGAGCCGCGTCACCGCGTCCCAGAGCCGCTTTTCCATCTCGTCGGTTTTGGGCGGTAAGAATTCGAAAGAGACGCTCACTCTGTCGCCGATATCGGAACGCCGCGAAAGCCCGAACTGGTTCATCAGGCGGTCTCCCTCGCATTTGGGGAAGCCAGGACGGGTTCGGCGACGAGCAGCCTAGGGTCGCGGCCGAGCCAGAGTTTGACCGTCAGCCTGGCCTCGCCGGTGGCGCGCGGCTGGAAATCCTGGGTTTCTTCAAGATCGAGGCCGGCTTCCGCGAACCAGTCGGCGATCTGGCGGTCGGAAAATCCGAGCCTAACATGGGCGTGGTCGGCGCGCAGGAAGTCCAGCGCATGCGGGGCGAAGTCGACAATGACCAGCCGGCCGGAAGGCCTGAGCAGCCGGGCGGCCTCACGAATGGCCAGCGCCGGATCGTCGAGATAGTGCAGAACCTGATGCACGGTCACCAGATCGAACGAATCGCGCTCCACAGGCGGCGAAAAAATATCGCCCTGGCGCACCTGCGCATTCGAGATGCCGGACTTTTCGAGGTTGGCGCGCGCCACCGCGAGCATTTCGCGCGACAGGTCGATGCCGATGCCGCGCCGGTAGAGTGGCGAAAAGATTTCCAAAAGCCGACCGGTGCCGGTGCCGAGATCGAGCATCGCCTGGAAGGGCCGCTTGCCGACGATTTTCAGCAAGGCTGCCTCCACCGCCTGATCGGAGGCGTGCAGCGACCGGATCTGGTCCCAGCTTGCGGCGTTCTCGCCGAAATATTTCGTCGCCCGCGCCTGCCGCCTGCGCTTGACCGCGGCAAGCCGTTCGAGATCGCGCTCCACCTGCGGATCGCCATCGTCAATGCGCGACACCAGCCCCTTGACGAAATCGCGCGCGTTTTCCGCATCGGCCAGTCGGAAAAACGCCCAGGAACCCTCCTGGTAGCGTCCGATAAGTCCCGCCTCCAGAAGCAATTTGAGATGGCGCGAAACACGCGGCTGCGACTGGTTGAGGATTTCGGTGAGGTCGGAAACCGTAAGGTCGCCGCGCGACAACAACGCCAGAATTCGCAGACGGCTGGATTCGGCCGCCGCCTTCAGTGTATCGACAAGCGTATCGAGGGTGCTGTTCATGCGGTCGCCAACTCAATTTAGATATAAATATATCTTTATGTCAAAACAACTGGGGCCGCAACAACCAATGTCGTTGCGGGACAAGAAAATGGCGCAACCATTGCAAAAGGCTCCCTGATGTTCGAAGCGCGGGAAGGCGAAATCAAGCTGCCCGAGGATCCGGCTTCCATGCCTGCCGACGCTCATGTCGTCTTCATCGGCCGCATCAACTCGCCGTGGAAGACCCGTGAGGACTGTCCGAAAAACATGGATGCCGCGCGCGCTGCCGGAAAGCAGGCGACGCTTGAACTCGATATTCCTTTCCGCGCCGGGCTGGCGGGGCTTGCCGGGACCAGCCACATCCTCGTGCTCACCTGGCTCCACCACGCGCCGCGGAATCTGATTGTCCAGAAACCGCGCCATGCCGCTGAAGCCAGTGGCGTTTTTTCATTGCGCTCGCCTGCCCGGCCCAACCCGGTCGGGCTGGATGTCGTAAGGCTCGTCAACATCGATCTGGAGACCGGAACGCTCACCCTCGAAGCATGCGACGTTCTGGACGGCACGCCGGTGATCGACATAAAACCCTATTTCGCCTCGATCGACGCATTTCCGGACGCTGTTCCGCCGCGCCGGACAATCCCGCGGTGACGGCGCCGACAGGCCGAAGGCGCGCCATCGCCAAGGCGCTGACGGCCCTGTTGCCGGCGGCGCCCTATGCCGACATCGAGGCCATCCGGGTCGATGCCGGCGCCAAACACATGAAGACGCTGCCGCCGACCATCGCCGTCTGGCTGGCGACCGTCGCCCATGTCCGCCACCAGCATACCGACTACGAAAAACTGCTAGTGGAAGGCTACGATCGCGACTCGGCGCGCTTCTTCGTCATCGAAAAGACCAACGCAGTGCTGACCGCGTGGCGCGCCACGCGCCTGCTTGACCCGGATGATGAAGAATAGCGCGGCGCTTTACCCTCCCCCTTGTGTGGGGAGGGTCCGTGAGCAGTTGGAGCGGAGCGGAAACTGTGAGACGGGGTGGGGGGCACAAGGCACACCACCATCCCGCCTCACGAACTTGCTTTGCAAAGCCCGTTCGTCGACCCTCCCCACAAAGGGAGAGTAAGGTCTCTACCGATAAATCCACTGCTCCGGCACGCGCACCGACACCTCTTCGCCGGCCTCGATGCGGCCAGGCTTCTCCACCCAGGCGACCAGTCCGCGCAGCCGCTTGGCGGCCTTCGGAAACGCCAGGGCGCCTGCCTGGATATCGGCCATGCCTGCGTTTTCCGCAACCGCGCGTCCGGCGAGCCTGCATGGGCCGTTCTGCGCGTCGATCTTGACCGTGACGCCGCCTTTGAAGAACAGCATCGTTCCCGAAGGCAGCATCGAAAGCCTCGACAGGCCGTTGATGAGCAAATTCGCGCCGATCCATTCCGGCCTGATCTCGGCCAACCCCATCCGGGCAGCGATTTCCGCCAGTTCGTCTGCCGCCACGATTGACAACTGCCGCTCGTTGCGCATCTCGGTGCCGCGCGGATACCAAGGCTCGCGTCCGCCGGATTTGCGCGTGTAGCCGGAGTGAAAATCGCCGTCGATGCCTGTAAAGCCCAGCCTCAGCGCGTCGACCGCCTCGGTCTGGAAACGATCGCGCGGCGCGAAATAGACACCCTCAACCTTCGCGGCGAGTTTTCGCACCGGCAGGATTTCCGGTTCGCCATCGAGGCGCGGCAGCAGATCGAGCATCTTTTTTCCTTCACTGAACTGACGGGAAAATGACCGCGAAACCGAAAAAAATCCAGCCAAAAAGCCTGATCCGCCGATAAACGACGCTGATGTGCTGAACTTAGGAACGACGCCGGGTGTGCTGCGATTCAGGTCAGGCCGAGGCGAAAATGATGGATTTCGAGAACCGAAGCGGAGCGTACTTTTGGGTACGTGAGCATCGGAAGCGGAGAAAGCCGTCATTTGCAGACCGGCCTCACCTGAATATCAGCTCATCCGGACCAGAGCAGCCCCGATCGAATACCCCGCGCCATACGCGCAGATGAGGCCGAGATCGCCCGGCTTCATGTCCTCGTGGTTTTCGGCGAGCGCGATGATCGCTCCGGCCGCAGCCGTGTTGCCCAGCCTCTCCAGCACCGTCGGCGCGCGGTCATGACCAACCTCGTGGCCGAACGACAGCTTTAGAATCATCGCGTTCATGCGGGCATTGGCCTGGTGCAGCCAGAAGCGGCGCATGACCTGCGGGGTCAGGCCGTGCTCGGCCAGAAATTCCACGATGAAGCGGTGCCCGGCGACCGTTACCTCCTTGAACACCTTGTTGCCGACCTGCCGGATCAGATTGCCTTCCATCCGGATGACGGAAGTGTCCTCCTGCTCGGCGCGCAGCAGATAGCCGAAGCCGGTGCGGATGTTGTTGGAAAACTGCGTCCAGCCGCGCGTGTCGAGCACTTCGAGCCGTCCCGGCCGTTGCTCGCGGTCGCCGATCGCCTCGACCACCATGGCGGTCGCCGCGTCGCCGAAGATGAAATGCGTCTGCCGGTCGCGGAAGTTCAGATGCCCGGTGATGATCTCCGGCGTCACGATCAGCACACGCCGATGCGCCCCGGTGCGCACCAGGTTGAAGGCGACGTGTAGGGCGGCCGCCGCCGAGGAGCAGCCGAGATGCATGTCGAACGCGGAGCCGGATGCGCCGAGTTCCTGCTGGATTTCGATGCCGAGCGCCGGATAGGGCCGCTGCAGATGCGAGACGGCGCAAATGACGAGATCGATGTCCCCGCCTTCGAGCCCGGCATGATCGAGCGCGCGGCGCGAAGCCTTTACGCCGAACTCGGCCTGCACGGAAAGCTGGTCCTCGCCCCGCGCTTGTATGCGCGGCGTCATCCGTTCCGGGTCGAGAATGCCGTCCAGAACCAGCACATGACGGTTTTTCACGCCCGACGCATAGACGATGAAATCGGCGCTGGATTTGGCCAGAAGCTCCTGGCCAGAACAGCCCCGCCGCGCATTTTCGACATCGACCCAGGCGTTGAAGCTCGCCACCAGTTCGTCGTTGGAAATGCTGGCTTCGGGTATCTCCACCCCGAGCCCGCTGATGATCACGCGTTTCATATTTATGTGTCGCGCGAACGCGATCCTCCGAACGCAGATGCGGTTCTCGTCACCCACTATCGCATCCGGCGGGTTTAATCCTGATTAAACCGCATATCGTCCTCGGGAAAGGCTGTGTGGCTAACGGAAAGCTGTCGTTTGCAGGCCGCCATCAGGTGTTCACCTGATCCGCGCTGACTGCCCTAAGCAGCCCCTGCGCCACATCTTCGCTCGTATAAGGCTTCTGCAAAATCGGATGATGGTGAAAATCGTCGGGCAGCCCGGCGCGGCCATAACCGGTAGCGAAGACGATCGGAATGTTGCGCTCGACAAGTTTGCGCGCGAACGGGAAGATCATTTCCCCCGCCACGTTGACGTCCAGAATCGCGATATCGGCCGTGATCCCATCTTCGATGAACTGTTCCGCCCGCTCGATCCGCATCATCGGGCCGACGACCTTGCAGCCGAGTTCTTCCAGCATGTCCTCGAGGTTGAGAAGCACCAGCGCCTCGTCCTCGACCACGAACACCGCAAGGCCTTCAAGCTGACGTTTGACCAAAGCCATCATGCACCTTCGCGTAAGCTGTTGAGGGAATGGCGATGCGACAGGAAAATCCGCCGCTCGCATAATCGGGCGTGAAGACGCCTTCGAGTTCGCCGGTCACGACGCGATCGATCATGCGCGCGCCGAAGCCGCGGTGGGCGGGAGCGGACACGGCCGTTCCGCCCTGCTCTTTCCAGTCGAATTCGAGCCGGTCGTGACCGGCTTCATCGGCCGCGACCCGCCAGTACACTGTAAGCGTACCCGCTTCCGTCGACAGCGAGCCGTATTTGGCGGCGTTCATGGCCAGTTCGTGGATCAGCATCGACATGGCGATCGAGGCTTTCGAATTGAGCCTGACTGAGGGCCCGGATGCGATCACCCGTTCCTTGCCTAAGGCCGACAATTGCTGCGCCAACAGCACGGAAAGGTCGATATCGGCCCATTGCCTGGCGCTCAGGAGATTATGCGCCTTCGACAGCGCCACGATGCGCGCCTCGAAATCCTTTTTTGCCGACGGCAGGTCGCGCGCCGAGCGCAGCGTTTGCGAGGCGATCGACTGGACGGTCGCAAGCGTGTTCTTGACCCGGTGGTTGAGTTCGTCGAGCAGCAGGCGCTGCCGCCGCAGCGTCCGCACCGACTCGGTCCGGTCCATGCCTTGGACGAACACGCCGGTCGTCTGTCCGTTGTCGCCCTTGATCGGCTCGTACGAGAAGTCGAGGAAGGATTCCCGCGGCGCTTCGCCCGGCGCGCGCTGCATCATGACGCGCGAGCCTTCGCCCGCGTGCGCGATACCCGTCTGATAGACGCTGTCGAGCGTCTCGAAAAACCCCTGTCCCGCAACTTCGGGAATCGCCTCGCTCACAGGTTTGCCCATCACCGGGCGGCCGCCGATCAGCCGGATATAGGCATCGTTGGCGAAGGTGAAGACATGGTCGGGGCCGGTCAGCACAGCGATGAAGCCCGGCGCCTGCTGAAACACGCGGCGAAAATCCGCGCTTTGCGACAGCAGCGATTGGTTGGTCTCCTCGGCCTCCAGGGCGCGCTCGATCAGTTGCACCTCGCCCGGAAACGACCGGAACGGCAGCGACGCGCTTTGCCGGAGCCGGACCAGTTCGGTCACGTCCACGGCGTTTTGCATGAGGTAGGCCACTTCGCCATTGCCGTTGGTCAGAGGAACGTGGACCGCTGTCCAGTAACGCTGCTCTACCCCGCCGCCCTGGCTGGCCGGTCGTGGAATGTCGTAGGGAATGTAGGCTAGAGTATCGCTTTGCCCGGTCGAAAAGACCCGCTCGAAGGACTCCCTGAGCCTGCGTCCGCCGTCGCCTTCGTTCGGGAACAGTTCGAACAGCGGCCGCCCGATAAGCTCGCTGCTGCTGCGCATGATGGCGCTTTCATAAGCAGGGTTTGCCGCGACGTAGCGATAGTTACGGTCGAGCACCATGTGCGGGCTGGGCAGCCGGCCGAACAGTTCCTGGAAATCGATACTCTGCATCAAATGCCCGCCAGGCCAGTCTTGAGGTCTGGCATACGGTCCCCCACCAGTTGCGCAAGCCGCAACGCGCATGACTGCAAAAGGTTGCATTCGCCTCAAATCGCGTCTGACTGCTTCGCGGCGACTGCGGGGTTTCGCCCAACGCTTTACCTCGCCGTCGACCGGGCTTATCTTGGATGCGGGTCGGGAGAGTAACGCGTCAGGAGGGATGATGATGAGCGCGACTTCCACAATTCCTGCACTGCTGTCGATTCTGGGCATCGCCGGGCCGGCTATCGCGGCGGACGTGTCCTGCAACAATCTCGTCACTTCGGGCGAAACGCTGATCTGCTCCGGCTTCGAGCCCAACTGGGCCGTGGAGTTGAACTGCGTCGGCGGCGCGATGCAATCGTCCTTCATCGATGCATTCTCCGGCGACGGCATACAGACCACGCCAGGAACCATCGATTTCTCGTCCGAGGATCCATGGACCTTCGAGACCAGCCACGGCATCCGGGGATCGATTGCCGCCACGCCCGGCGGCTGCACCGACGAAAGCGATGCGGTGCGCGACTTCACCTTCACGCCGACCGCAGCACCCGGGCTTTCGGGACCGTTCTTTCCGTTCTGCTGCCGGATGCGGTGA
>JBGTLX010000575.1:0-15444 GCA_041743855.1 Rhizobiaceae bacterium
ATCCATCGCGGTCGACCGCCAGCGCCCCGCCGGCGGGCACCTGGTTGGCGTCCGCCGCAGCAAGGATCAGCGAGCCGGCAAGCCGCATTTCGGCATGCAGCAGCCCGACGGCATTGGCCTCGGCGTCGTCCGAACGGAACGAATTGGAGCAGACCAGTTCGGCGAGACTGTCCGTCTTGTGCGCGTCCGTGCCGCGCAACGGGCGCATCTCGTGCAGGATCACCGGTACCCCGGCCTGCGCCGTCTGCCAGGCCGCTTCGGCGCCGGCAAGACCGCCGCCGATGATGTGGATGGGTTTCGTCATCATCGGCGCGGAATAATCTCTTGAGGCGCGGAATGCAACGTTACGGGGAATTGGGGCTGCTCCCGAAAACAACAACACCCGCCGGGGGAGGAGGTCCGGCGGGTGTCGTTTTTGTGGGCGGCAACCGGGAGGAGGTGATTGCCGACCCGTATTTGCCAGTTCCCGGGAGGAGGTGGGTTCTGGCGAATTCCTGTGCGCCGATCAGGCGGCGGAGCCTTTGGTGAACAACGCCCGCCGCGGGAGGAGGTGCGGCGGGCGCCGTTTCAAGGGACGACCCTCGGGAGGAGGTGAAGGCCGACCGTATCCGTCGGGGCTCTGGGAGGAGGTGGATCCCGACGGAATTCTTATTAGATGGACTTGCGGGCAACCGCGCGGATATCGCTGCGGTCGATTCCCAGATCTTCAAGTCCCCGGTTTGAAAGACGGCCTAACTCGCTGACCGTCTGCCGATATGCGCGCCAATTGCGATAATTGCGGATCAGGTTCATCGAACTTTCTCCATAAATCTTGCTGGGCCGGAAAGGCCCAGTCTTTAGACCGACTTGCGGGCTACGAAGGCGATTTCGCCGCGGCTGATGCCGAGATCGGTGAGTTCGCGGTTGGACAGGCGGCTCAACTCGGAGACGGTGTCCCGGTAGCGGCGCCAATTGCGGTAGTTGCGGATCAGGTTCATGATAGTCTCGTTTCGTCTTTTTCCGGATCATTCCGTGTTCAGTACGAAGCAGAGATAGGCTTGCCGAGGGGGCTTTTGAAGCGCCAATGACGCATGGCAGCAATGCAATTGTGCATCGCAACATTAATCGATCTTAACCGGTCGCCACGGACGCCTCCGAATCGACGTAAATGCCGTTGCGTCAATGACTTGCCAGAGCCAGTGCAGGCGCAGGAAGCGGTTTGGGGGAATGGGATGGCGAGCTACGCGCTGCGGGTGCGTGAAGACATTGCCCGGTGGTCCGAAGCCGGGCTTATTGATCGAGGAACCGCCGCAGCCCTTTCGCGGGATGTGGAAAGTCGCATCGAGCGCTGGTGGCAGCCGTGCTGCGGTCCGGGCCGCTCACGATTGTCGCGATTGGCCTCAGGGCGCTGATGTACGGCGAGACCAAGCTGTTCGAGGAACCGCTTTACTGAATTGCACCGAAGTTCTCAGGCCGCCTGTTTTGCAGCCTGCCTGTGATTTCTTTCCTTGGCGAACGGGCTCAGGCCCAGCCATTGCTGCATCGACCTGGAAATCTCGGCGTCGCCGTCGAGTTCGAGGCGGCCCTCCTCAATCTCGCCGCGAACGGTCGCGATGCCCATCCAGATCGCGGTCATCGAGCGGAGCGAGGCCTGGACGTAAAGATCGATTTCGAAGCCGGGATCGGCATAGCAAAGGTCGACCTCGCTGCCGTCGACGACGAGCCAGTATTTCTGTCGCGCCATCGTCATCTCCGGAAAATGGAATCGGATCGTGCTGCGGCGGGGCGGCATGGGTGTGGGGTCTAGGTTGCGGCGCATGTCCCACATCAGCAAAGTGGGGTCGAGTTTCTGCAAGGATTGCTGCGTCTCGACCCAGCGATGGCCCCAGCGCCCCAGCATCATGACGAAGTCCCGCAAATCCTCGCCGGCCTGCGTCAAATGGTACTCCGCGACATTGTCCGGGCTCCTGCGGGTCTCGACGATGCCGGCATGCGTCAATTCCTTGAGACGCTTGGACAGCAGTGTCGGCGACATGCGCGGCACGCCGCGCCTGATGTCGTTGAAACGGTGACTGCCGCACAACAGTTCGCGAAGTATCAGCGCGGTCCAGCGAGTGCAGACAATTTCGGCGGCCATCGCGACGGGGCAGAACTGGCCGTAACTGGCGGTCATTTCCATGGCATCCTCTTAGTTGACGTCTGGGAAGACTATGCCTGTCCAGGCGTTCTAGCGAGTCCATTTTCTGTAGCGGCTGTGACACGCCAACGTGGTTGCTCCCTTTCTGACGAGACCCGGCGCCGAAAATCGCCAATGATACAATTTCTGTAGTTGAAGGAGATGGAAACAGGCCGACAATGGCTCATCGTCAACTCTATCGGGAGCAGAACTAAATGAACGCTGCAGCAGAAGCCATCGTCCCGGCCGTCAGCCCGGACAACCTTGCCATCGCCCGATCGCTGGGCCCCACATTCGCGGAGCGCGCCGCCGCGGCCGATGACGACGACGCCTTCGTCTCTGAGAACTATCGCGAGCTGAAAGCGTCTGGTCTCGTGGAAGCGGGAGTGCCAGCCGATCTTGGCGGCGGCGGCGCCGATGTCGCCGAACTATGCGCCGTCATCAAGGAAATCGCGCATCATTGCGGCTCCACCGCGCTGGCGTTTTCCATGCACACCCATCAGGTCGCCATTCCCGCCTGGCGATGGACGCACCAGAAGGCCGCACCCGTCATGCCGCTTTTGAAGCGCGTGGCGGCCGAACGCATCGTTCTTTTGTCAAGCGGCGGTTCCGACTGGATCGAGGGATCGGGAAAGGCCGAGCGCGTCGACGGCGGCTACCGGATCACGGCGAAGAAGGTTTTTACCTCCGGCTCGCCCGCCGGAGATTTGCTGATGACCGGCGCGGTTCTCGAAGGTGAGCCGGAAGGTCCGCTGGTGCTGCATTTCGGCATACCCATGAAGTCGCCGCATGTTTCCGTGCTGCACACCTGGAAGACGCTCGGAATGCGAGGAACAGCCTCGAACGACGTGATGATAGAGGGTCACGTCGTGCCGGAGGAGGGCGTGGCGCTGCGTCGCAAGCAGGGCGAGTGGCACATGCTGTTTCACATCATCTCGATGATCGCCTTTCCGTTGATCTATTCGGCCTATCTGGGCGTGGCCGAAAGCGCGCGCGACATCGCGGTCGAACTGGCCAAGCGGCGGACCCCCCACGGGCACGTAATCGATCTGGCGGGCCGCATGGACACCGAACTCAGAGCTGCGCAATTTGCTCATGCAGGCATGCTGGCGACCGTGGAACGCGGCAATCCAGGTCCCGAAACCACCAACGAAATCATGATCGGCCGCTCGCTCGTGGCGCGTCATGCGATCGCGGCGGTCGAGCTTGCCATGGAAACGGCCGGCGGCGCGGCATTCTTCCGCGACAAGGGGCTGGAGCGTCGGTTCCGCGACATTCAGGGCGCGCGGTATCACCCCATGCGCACCGGGCCGCAACAGGAATTTACGGGGCGCATGGCGCTCGGCCTGGACACGCTGACGACGTTCTAGGATCCTCCTGCGCAACGGGCATTGATGACGGCGAAACGGATCATGGCTGCGAAGCCGTGGTCCGTTTTGTCGGTTGCGCCGTTGCTTTTGGTGCGGGTAGAGGGATTTGAACCCCCACGCCTCTCGGCGGCAGAACCTAAATCTGCTGCGTCTACCAGTTTCGCCATACCCGCTGGCGTCGGGGCAATCCCACGCGGCCATCATTCTGTCAATCTCGGGGCACACATGCTCGCGCCGTGCGCACACGCGAAGAGAGTTGAAAAACGGGCCGGCGTATGACAAAAGGCGTGTCAATTGTGACCGATGCGACGACCCGTTCGGGCGGATGCGGTAAGAAGCAGAAAGAACAAAGACTTACTCATTCGTGGAGCGTTTCGAGAGCATTTGGTTTCGCCGGGCGGCAAGCCTGGTATCCCGCGCGCTTCGCCCGCAACAAGACTACTCAGGCAAGAACAGTCCCGGCAGGCTGAACGGCGAGAGGCCGTTCGCCCCGCGGCATTTGTAGAAAAAGGTTCATTATGCAGGTCACAGAGACGCTCAATTCCGGCCTCAAGCGCGAGATCAAGGTCACCGTTCCGGCGAGCGACATGGAAGCCAAGCTCATGGTTCGGCTGAACGACGCCAAGGGCAAGGTTCGGATCAACGGTTTTCGGCCCGGAAAGGTGCCGATCCCGCATCTGCGCAAGGTCTATGGCAAGTCGTTCATGGCCGAGGTCGTCAACGAAATCCTGACCAGCCAGACGCGCCACATCATCGCCGATCGCGGCGAGAAGGCCGCGATGCAACCCGAAGTCATCATGACCGAGGACGAGAAGGAAGCCGAGAAGATCCTGGCCGGCGGCGCCGACTTCGAATTCAACCTCGCCTACGAGGTGATTCCGACGATCGAGATCAAGGATTTTTCGGGCATCGCCGTGACGAGACAGGTGTTCGACGTCCCGGAATCGGAGATCGAGGAACAGGTCAGGCGGGTAGCCGAAACCGCCCGCTCTTTCGAGCCCAAGGACGGTGAGGCCGCGGACGGCGATCGCATCAAGATCGACTATATCGGCAAGATCGACGGCGTCGCCTTCGATGGCGGCGCGGGGACCGATCAGCCGCTGGTGCTTGGCTCCAAGGACTTCATCCCTGGCTTCGAGGAGCAACTCCTCGGCGCGAAAAGCGGCGATGAAAAGCTCGTCACCGTCACCTTTCCGGACAATTACACCGCTGCTCACCTTGCCGGCAAGGAAGCGACATTCGACGTGACGGTCAAGGAAGTCGCAAAACCCGGCGCTCTCGACATCAACGACGAGACCGCGAAAAGCCTCGGCCTCGAGTCGCTGGAGCGTCTGCGTGAAGTCGTGCGCGGCCAGATCGAAAACCAGTTCGGCTCGATGACGCGCCAGAAGATCAAACGCCAGCTGCTTGACCAGCTCGATACGGCTTATCAGTTCGAAGCGCCGTCGAAACTCGTCGAGGCTGAATTCACCAACATCTGGAACCAGGTGAACCGCGATCTCGAAACCGCCGGCCGAACATTTGCCGATGAGGAGACGACGGAGGACGAAGCGCGTGCCGAGTATATGCGGCTTGCCGAACGCCGGGTGCGCCTCGGCCTGGTGCTTGCCGAAATCGGTGAGAAGGCCGGCGTCCAGGTCTCCGACGAGGAATTGCAGCGCGCGCTCTTCGAGACGGTGCGCCGCTATCCAGCCAACCAGCAGAATGAAGTCTTCGAATTCTACAAGAACAACCAGAATGCGCTGACGGCGCTGCGCGCTCCGCTGTTCGAGGAAAAAGTCGTCGATCACCTGCTGACGCAGATTTCGGTGACCGACAAGAAAGTGTCGAAAGACGAGCTGATGGCCGACGAGGCTGAAGAAACCTCGGAAAAGCCTGCCAAGAAAGCTTCGGCGAAAAAGACTGCTCCCAAGGATGCCGAAGCCGCGAAATCCGACGAGCCGAAGAAAAAGCCCACTCCCAAAAAGAAGGCCAAGGGCGCGGACGCCGAATAGGTTCCGCCCGCGTTTCAGCTCAAAAAGGCCGCCTCCGGGCGGCTTTTTTATTTGGAGCGCCGGCTAGTATGGCAATCGCCGGGGCGATGCGTTATCTCACCGCGGCATCTGCGGCGCAGTACGAGACGGCCTTATCCATGCCACGCGACAAATTCTACATCACGACGGCGATTTCCTATCCTAACGGCAAGCCGCATATCGGCCATGCCTATGAATTGATTGCTTCGGACGCGCTCGCCCGTTTTCAGCGCCACGATGGCAAGGACGTGCTGTTCCTGACCGGAACCGACGAGCATGGCCTCAAGATGCTGCAGACCGCGCGCAACGAAGGCATCGCCCCGCGCGAACTCGCCGATCGCAACACGGCGGAATTCCAGCGGATGGCGAGCGCTCTGAACGCCTCCAACGACGACTTCATCCGCACGACCGAACAGCGCCACCACGTCTCCAGCCAGGCGATCTGGAAGGCGATGGCGGCCAATGGCGACATCTACAAGGGCGGCTATGCGGGCTGGTATTCTGTGCGCGACGAGGCTTATTACGGCGAGGAGGAGACGGAGCTTCGCGCCGACAAGATCCGCTATGGGCCGCAGGGAACGCCCGTCGAATGGGTAGAGGAAGCAAGCTATTTCTTTAAATTGTCGGCCTATCAGGGCCGCCTGCTGGCGCTTTACGAAAGCCAGCCGGATTTCATCGGCCCATCGGAAAGGCGCAACGAAATTCTGAGTTTCGTCAGATCCGGGCTCAAGGATCTGTCGATCTCGCGCACCACTTTCGACTGGGGCATTCCGGTACCCGGCGACGAAGCCCACGTCATGTATGTCTGGGTCGACGCGCTGACCAATTACATTACGGCGGCTGGTTATCCGGATACGAGCGCCGAACGCTGGCGTTATTGGCCCTGCGACGTGCACGTCATCGGCAAGGACATTACACGTTTTCACACGGTTTACTGGCCTGCTTTCCTGATGTCGGCGGGCATCGAACTGCCGCGCCGGGTGTTCGGGCACGGTTTTGTCTTCAACCGCGGCGAGAAGATGTCGAAGTCGGTCGGCAACGTCATCGATCCGTTCGCGCTGGCCCAGCACTACGGTCTCGACCAGCTGCGCTACTTCCTGCTGCGCGAAATCCCGTTCGGCCAGGACGGCAGCTACAGCCATGAGGCCATCGTCAACCGCACCAATGCGGACCTCGCCAACGATCTCGGCAATCTGGCGCAGCGTTCGCTGTCGATGATCGCCAAAAACTGCGGCGGACTGGTTCCGGCGCGCGGGACGCTTCTGGACGCGGATACCGCCATCCTCGAACAGTCGACCCGGGCGTTGCAGACGGCGCGCGGGGCGATGTCGGAGCAGGGCATTCACCATGCGCTTGCGGCGATCTTTGCCGTGGTGGCGGAGGCCAACCGCTATTTCGCCGGGCAGGAGCCCTGGGCTCTCAAGAAAAACGATCCCGCGCGGATGGAAACCGTCCTTTGGACCACTGCGGAGGTGATCCGGCGCGTCGCCATCCTGTGTCAGCCCTTCATCCCCGGTTCAGCCGGCAAGCTGCTCGATCTTCTGTCGGTTCCACGGGACAGGCGCGACTTCGTCCATCTCGGCGAAGCCGACGAGTTGGTCGCCGGTACGGTTCTTCCCGCGCCCGAGCCGGTGTTTCCGCGCTATGTCGAACAGGCCGTGATGGCCGAATAACCGATCATGCTCGTCGACAGCCATTGCCATCTGGATTTCCCGGATTTCGCCGAAGAGCGCGCAGAAATCGTCGCGCGCGCCGTTGCGGCGGGCATCGGGCGCATGGTGACGATTTCGACCCGCGTCAGGCGGTTTCCCGCCATTCTGGAAATAGCCGAGGCGTACGAACCGGTGTTCTGCTCGGTCGGCACCCATCCGCATAATGCCGCCGAAGAACCGGATGTCACGACCGATGAACTCGTCGAACTGTCCGCTCATCCGAAGGTCGTCGCCATCGGCGAGGCCGGGCTCGACTATCAATACGACAAATCTCCCCGCGACATGCAGGCGCGAAGCTTCCGCATCAATATCGAAGCCGCTCGCCGGACGGGGCTGCCGCTCGTCATTCATGCGCGGAGCGCCGACGACGACATCGCCGCGATCCTCGAAGAGGAATCGGGAAAAGGCGCTTTCCCCTTCATCCTGCATTGTTTTTCGTCGGGCGCAGCGCTTGCGCGAACCGGCGTCCGGCTGGGCGGCTACGTTTCTTTTTCGGGCATACTGACCTTCAAGAACTCGCCCGAAATCAGGGCTATAGCCGCCGACGTTCCACGCGACAGGCTGCTGGTCGAAACAGATGCGCCCTATTTGGCCCCTGTTCCGCACCGCGGCAAGCGCAACGAGCCGGCATTCGTGACGCATACGGCGGCCATACTCGCCGAAACGATCGGCGTCAGCGCCAAGACGATCGCGGAGATCACCACGGACAATTTCTTCCGGCTGTTCACGAAAATGCCGCGTCCGGACGCCTGAGCCTTGGCGGACCGGCTGCGCCTGACAATTCTCGGTTGCGGCTCGTCGCCGGGTACGCCGCGCGTCAACGGCGACTGGGGGAAATGCGATCCTGAAAATCCGAGAAACCGGCGCCTGCGCGCGGCCGCGCTGATCGAGCGCATCTCGGCCGACGGCGGCGTCACTTGTGTCGTCGTCGACACCGGACCCGATTTTCGCGAGCAAATGCTGATGGCGGGCGTTAAACGGATCGACGCCGTCATTTATACGCACCCACACGCCGACCACATCCACGGCATCGACGATCTGCGCAGCTACTGGCTCGACAGGCGAGAACTGATCGATATTCATGCCGACGCGCCGACTTTGCGCCGTCTGAGGCAAGCCTTCGACTATTGCTTCGAAACGCTGTCCGGCAGCTCTTATCCGCCGATCCTTCGCGCTCATGAGATTAACCATTCCGTGCCGATCGTCATAAAGGGCGAGGGGGGCGACCTCACCTTCGAGCCGCTGCCGCAGATCCATGGCGATATCGTTTCGCTTGGCTTCCGTGTGGGTTCGATCGCCTATTGCCCGGATGTGAGCGATTTCCCGCCCACAACCGCGGCTCGGCTTGACGGGCTCGATTGCCTTGTCATCGACGCGCTTCAATATAAAACGCATCCGAGCCATTTGTCGCTGAGCGAAGCGCTGAGCTGGATCAAGGCGATAAATCCGAAGCGAGCTATCCTGACGCATATGCATGTGCCGCTGGATTACGCCACGGTGATGGGCGAAACGCCTGCCAATGTCGAGCCGGGATATGATGGGCTGACGGTCGAAATCCCAATCGAACCAATATGATGCAGAGCGGAACGAACATCGAAATCTCGCTCTCAATCCATATTCATTAGTTCCATAATATATCTTATGCGACTTTTGCCTCGCTGTGAGGAAAGCGCCGAATCCCCTTCGGAGCATCCTATCCTTGACGCATGCGGGCGGCGGCGTTAGTGCCAATGCAACGACGAAGAATGGCTGGAAGGAACCGCGCGGCCCATGGAAGAACTCTTTACCGCCTCGTGGTTTTCGGCGCTTTTTCAAGTTATAGCGATCGACCTCGTTCTCGCTGGCGACAACGCCATCGTGATCGGGCTCGCGGCCGCCGGTCTGCCTGTCGAACAGCGCAAGAAGGCCATCCTGCTCGGCGTGATCGCGGCGACTGTGCTGCGCATCGGCTTTGCCGCCATCACCGTTCAACTCCTTGCCGTCGTGGGCTTGCTGCTTGCCGGCGGCATTCTGCTCCTGTGGGTGTGCTGGAAGATGTGGCGCGAGTTGCGCACGTCGCATGCCGAGGAGCACGAGGCCACGGAAGCCCTGTCCGATACGGACCACAACCGGGACGGCTCGGTGTCGGGCAAGGCGCCACGCAAGACGCTCCGCCAAGCGGCGCTGCAGATCGTCATCGCCGACGTGTCGATGTCGCTGGACAATGTCCTGGCCGTCGCCGGCGCGGCTCGCGACCACCTCGACGTGCTGATCATCGGACTGGTCCTGTCGATCGCCCTGATGGGTCTCGCTGCGACCTTCATTGCGCGCCTGCTTCACCGCTATCGCTGGATCGCCTATGTCGGACTGGCCATCATTCTCTATGTCTCGGTCGACATGATCTATCGCGGCGCGCAGGAGGTTCTGCCGGTCGTCACGGCATCGATGTAGGCCTGGCGAAGGACCCTTCCCTCCAGCAGGGTCTTTCATCGCCGCCGGTATCCAGGCCGGACCAACTGTGCTATTGCGCGGCGCTCCCCATTGATCCGGAAAAACCGTATGTCCGCGCCGCGCGTGAGTTTCGTCAGCCTCGGTTGCCCAAAAACCCTTGTGGATTCGGAGCGCATCATCACGCGGCTGCGCGCCGAGGGTTACGAGATCGCGCGCAAGCATGACGGGGCCGATCTGGTGGTGGTCAACACCTGCGGGTTCCTGGACTCGGCGCGCGACGAATCGCTGGACGCGATCGGCTCGGCGCTGTCGGAAAACGGCCGCGTCATCGTCACCGGCTGCCTCGGCGCCGAGCCGGACGTCATTCGTCAGCGCCACCCCAACGTCCTCGCCATCACCGGCCCGCAGGCCTACGAAAGCGTCATGGCGGCGGTTCACGACGCGGCCCCGCCTTTGCATGACCCCTATCTGGACCTCGTGCCGCCACAGGGCGTCAAGCTCACGCCGCGCCACTACGCCTATCTCAAGATTTCCGAAGGCTGCAACAACCGCTGCACCTTCTGTATCATCCCGGCGCTGCGCGGCGACCTGGCATCCCGCCCGGCCGCCGATGTGCTGCGCGAGGCCGAAAAGCTCGCCAAGGCCGGCGTCAAGGAAATCCTCGTGATTTCGCAGGACACCAGCGCCTATGGCGTCGACATCAAGTATCAGACCAGCCTGTGGCGCGACCGCGAGGTGCGGGCGAAATTCCTCGATCTGTCGCGCGAACTTGGTGAACTCGGCATCTGGGTGAGGATGCACTACGTCTACCCCTACCCGCATGTCGCCGATGTCATTCCGCTGATGGCCGAGGGCAAGATCCTGCCCTATCTCGACATCCCGTTCCAGCACGCCTCCCCCGAGGTTCTGAGGAACATGCGGCGTCCCGCCCATGGCGAAAAGACGCTGGAGCGCATTCGCGGCTGGCGCGACATCTGCCCCGATCTCGCCGTGCGCTCGACCTTCATCGTCGGCTTTCCGGGCGAGACCGAACAGGATTTCCAGATGCTTCTCGACTGGCTCGACGAAGCGAAGATTGACCGCGCCGGCTGCTTCAAATACGAGCCGGTCCGGGGCGCGCGTTCCAACGATCTGGGGTTGGAGCAGGTGCCGCAGGAGGTCAAGGAAAGCCGCTGGCATCGCTTCATGCAGCGCCAGCAGACCATCTCGGCCGCGCAATTGCGCAAGAAGGTGGGAAAGCGCCTGCCCGTCATCATCGACGAGGCCAATGGCCTCGCGGCCAAGGGCCGGACCAAATACGACGCGCCGGAGATCGACGGAAACGTGCACATCCAGTCGCGGCGGCCGTTGCGCACCGGCGACATCGTCACCGTCAAGATCGACCGCGCCGATGCGTACGATCTTTATGGCGCGGCCGTCTGAGCTGGACATACCTCTCCCGTTACCACGCCCGCTTTCGCGTCTGGCTATTGTCCTTCGAGGCTCGCTTCGCTCACACCTCAGGATGAGGGAGAGGGAAGTCGGGAAGCGGAGCGCATGGCCGTGCCTACCGAACTTAATTTATATGGCGCAGCTTCCGCGCCCCGCCGGTGTCTGTCGCCACGGTCGACCGGTCACACGCCCACCCCTCTTCGGGGCGCAGTTGGACGCGGCGGATGATCCGCCTCTCCGCACCAGGCATTCCTTTTGCCCGCCACGAAGCGCCGGCCTGTCGGACGCCCTCGGAGACATGGGAACCGAATCCATGCCGGGAGGTCACCGCCGCTCTCCCAATTCCCGGTCCGGAACCGGTTCCCGCAAGAGCGATGCGACGGAGTATGCGGGAGGTGCGAGGGGCGCGGATAAAGAAAATTTGGTTTTGTTTGAAATCAATGGCTTGGCGGGAAAAGGACCGGAATTTGTCCCCGCGCCGATTCTGCGGCGGTCAACATCACGGCATGGATCCTCGGGTCTCCGCTACGTCGCTTCGCTCCTGCTCCGCCCGAGGATGACGAAAACAGATGAGGCCGCGTTCCGCAATCACCGGAACGGGTTGATGATCCGCACGCCGGCAATCTCGCGGCCATCCGTGAGATCTTCCGAATAGAGTTCGCGGCAACCCGCCGCAGCGGCGGCCGCGACGATGTTGCAGTCCCAGAACGAAAATCTCGTGGCCCGCTTGATCTCCAGCGCATCCTGAAGGACTGCCGTTGAATTCTCCTGGACCTTGAAGCGAAGCCAAGTCCTGATCAGCCCGGCAGCGGTTGCGTGAGTCAATGCGTCGGCGCGCGACGAACGCGTCGCCTGGACGTAGAATTCCTGCAGGACCTGAACCGACAGCACGCAACCGTCGCGTTCAAGCAGGAGCATGGCCTGCTCTCGCTTGGCTGTTTCGTCGGCGGCGGTGCTGATCGAATAGAGAAGGATATTGGTGTCCAGGAAAACCGGCATGGTCAACGGTCACGACTGTGAACGTCGTCGCGAGACAGCCGGTCGGAAGCCCGGAACGAGCCGATACCCGCGCGAAGGACGCCCTCCTCTCGCTTCAGCTTCTCGAATTCCGTCTCCTCGGCCGCCGCTCCGATCAGGAACTCCTTCACCATGGCGGAAACCGAGGTGTCGTTTTCCGCCGCCCTGATCCGTGCCCGCCGGTAGGTTTCATCGTCCAGTGAAACTGTGATGCTTTTCATATCTCACAGTATCACAGTCCTCAAAAGTGGGCAATGGGTTCCGTCCAACGCAAAAGGGGCGCCCTGTCTGACGCCCCTTCCCTGTCGGTTAGACCAAATCGCGCTTATTTCGGCAGCTGATCGTCCACGCCCGCGACATAGAAATTCATGCCGAGCAGCACGCCGTTGTCGGCGACCTCGCCGTCCTTCAGCCATTCCGTGCCGTCCTGTTTCTTGATCGGGCCGGTAAACGGATTGAACTCGCCTGACTTGATCTTTGCTTCGGTCTCTTCGGCAAGCTTCTTCACATCGTCGGGCATGTTCGCGTAGGGCGCCATGACGACGTGGCCTTCCGCCATACCACCCCAGACGTCATGCTGGGCCCATGTGCCGTCGATGACCGCCTTGACGCGCTCTGTATAATACGGACCCCAATCGTCGACGATCGAGGTCAGCTGGGTTTCCTTGCCGAATGCGATCATGTCCGAGGCCTGGCCAAACGCCTTGATGCCGCGTTCGGTGGCGACCTGCATCGGCGCGGTCGAATCGGTGTGCTGGGTGATGATGTCGACGCCCTGGTCGATCAGCGCCTTGGCGGCGTCGGCTTCCTTGCCAGGATCGAACCAGGTGTTAGCCCACACCACCTTGACCTTGAAATCGGGGTTGACCGACTGCGCGCCGAGCACGAAGGCGTTGATGCCCATCACGACTTCGGGGATCGGGAACGATCCGATATAACCGGCGACGCCGGCCTTCGACAGTTTCGCCGCGATCACGCCCTGAACGTAGCGGCCTTCGTGGAATTTGGAATTGTAGGTGGCGATATTCGGCGTCTCGCGCTTGTAGCCGGTCGCATGTTCGAACTTCACGTCTGGAAATTTGGCCGCGACCTTGTTGGTCGGGTCCATGTAGCCGAACGACGTTGTGAAGACGATATCGCACCCCGAACGAGCGAAACGCTCGATCGCGCGCTCGCCGTCGGCGCCTTCCGGAACGCTTTCAAGATAGGCCAGTTCGACCTTGTCCTTGCCGATGGCTTCCTGCATCTCGAGAAAACCCTGGTGATGCTGGTAGGACCAGCCGAAATCGCCGATCGGCCCGACATAGATCGCGCAGACCTTGGTGGGGTCCTGCGCCAGCGCCGGCTGGCCGGCTAGCGCCATGACCGTTGAAGCCGCCAGTGCGAAGAGTATTTTTTTCATGTGGTTCACCCTTGTTGTTTCAAAAGTTGGAATTCTCAGCGGTCCGGGACGAAGGAGCGTCCCAGCGAGGCTGGCGTGTTGATCATCGTAAGCCGCCGGTTGCGGGAGATTAGAACGAGAACCACGATCGTGGCCAGATAGGGCAGCGAAGAAAGCAGTTGCGACGGCACCCCTATCCCCAGCGCCTGCGCATGCAGCTGGCCAATCGAGACCGCGCCGAACAGATAGGCCCCGGCCAGAACCCGCAGCGGCCGCCATGACGCGAACACGACCAGCGCCAGCGCGATCCAGCCGCGCCCGGCGGTCATGTTCTCGATCCATTGCGGCGTATAGACCAGAGAAAGATACGCGCCGGCAAGCCCCGCGCACGCGCCGCCGAACAGGACCGCGAGATAGCGGATGCGCACGACGTTTATGCCGAGAGCATGGGCCGAGGCGTGATTGTCGCCGACCGAGCGCAGCGTCAGACCCGCACGGGAGCGGAACAGGAACCATGAGACGCCGACGGTGAGCAGGATCGAGAGGTAGAAGATCGGGTCCTGGCCGAAGATGAGCTTGCCCACGACCGGCAGGTCGGAGAGCACCGGGATGTCGAGATTGCCGAGCTTGATGCCCGGCAGGCCGACAAAGCTTTCGCCGAGCATGCCCGACAGGCCGAGACCGAGCAGCGTCAGCGCCAGTCCGGTGGCGACCTGATTGGTGACCAGCGTCAGCGTGAGAAAGCCGAACAGCAGGGAAAAGAGAGCGCCGACGGCGATGGCCGCCAGGATGCCCAGCCAGGGTGAACCGGTGGCAAGCGTCACGCCGAAACCGGTGACCGCGCCCATGACCATCATGCCCTCGACGCCGAGATTGAGCACGCCCGAACGTTCGACGACCAGTTCGCCGATGGATGCGATCAGCAGCGGGGTGGCCGCCGTGGCGATGGTGATGAGGATGTTTTCAAACATTTTGCGCGGCCTCCCCTGCCTTGCCGGTAGACATGCCGATCAGGCGGACGCGGTAGTGGATGAGCGTATCGCAGGCGAGCACGAAGAACAGCAATATTCCCTGAAACGCCCTCACCACCTTGTCGGAGACGCCGAGCGAGATTTGTGCCGCCTCGCCGCCGAGATAGGTCAGCGCCAGCACGAGGCCGGCAGCGACGATGCCGAGCGGATTGAGGCGGCCGAGGAAGGCCACGATGATGGCCGCAAAGCCGTAGCCCGGCGAAATCGTCGGCCGAAGCTGGCCGATAGCGCCCGAGACCTCCGAAATGCCGGCGAGTCCGGCAAGCGCGCCGGAAACGATGAAGGCGAAGAACACGATTTTGGTCGACGAGAAGCCGGCAAAGCGCCCGGCGCGCGGGCTTTGGCCGAGCACCTTGACCTCGAAACCCTTGAGCGTTCTGGACAGCATGAACCACGCCGCGACAGCCGCCACCAGCGCGAAGACAAAACCCCAATGCGCCCTGCCCGACGCCAGGATTTCCGGCAGGATGGCGAATTCGTGGAAGGTTCGCGTCTCGGGGAAATTGTAGCCCTCGGGATTGCGCCAGGGGCCGCGCACCAGCCAGTCGAGGAAAAGCTGGGCGACATAGACCAGCATCAGGCTGGTCAGGATTTCGTTGGTGTTGAATCGCGCCTTCAGGAAGGCCGGCACGGCGGCGTAGGCAGCCCCGCCCACCATGCCCATGATCAGCATCAGCGGCAGCACGAACCAGAACTGGAATTCCGGAAACAGCACCGGCAGGATCGATCCCGTGATTGCGCCGATGGTGAACTGGCCCTCCGCCCCGATGTTCCAGTTGTTGGACAGGAAGCAGATCGACAGGCCGACCGCGATCAGGATGAGCGGGGCGGCCTTGATCGCCAACTCGTGCAGCGACCACACCTCGCGCAGCGGATCGATGAAATAATAATACATCGCGTCGGCC
>JBGTLX010000576.1:0-6516 GCA_041743855.1 Rhizobiaceae bacterium
CGGACGGTCGCCACGGTCGCCACGGTCACGGTCGCCGAACGAGCGCGGACCACGATCGCCGCGATCGCGATCGCCGAAGCCGCCGCGATCCGAGCGCTCTTCGCGCTTCTGCATCATGGCGGAGACGCCTTCCTCATGCGCCTCGACCTTGACGGTCAGGAAACGCAGAACGTCTTCCGAAAGACCCATCTGGCGCTCCATTTCGTTGAGCGCCGCCGGAGGGCAATTCAGATCCATCAGCGTGTAATAGGCCTTCCGGTTCTTCTTGACCCGGTAGGTGAGGGACTTCAGTCCCCAGTTCTCGATCCGGCCGACGGATCCGCCATTCGCGGAGATGACGCCCTTGTAGCTTTCCACAAGCGCATCGACCTGCTGCTGCGACAGGTCCTGCCGGGCAAGAAACACATGTTCGTATAGAGCCATTGTTGTGCTTTGCCTTTCATTTCTTCCTGTCTGTCCGGGCCCCGCGGCTAAAGCCTCTGCAACATCTCCGATCCTTCCAGGGCCAGATGGCCACTTTTAAGGAGAAGAAAGGCGCAAATTCGAGACGGTCGAGAGCGGAGACACGGGAGGCGGAAGCATTTTTGCTCCACACGGAGATTCCTGAAACAGATTCAGAAAACCTCCGGCCCTCCGTTCAGCCCCCAGCAGGACCGGCAGATTGGGGCGGTCTATACAGGCTTTCGGGGAGGAAGCAAGGGTGATGGGCGGACGTTAGCTCGACGCGCGCTGCCTACGCGGCTTTCGTGACCATGAAATCCACATGGATTGCATCATACGGGAAGGCGACGCGCCCATCATCCGTGCGGACGAGCATGCCGGCCTTGAGCAGCACATGGATATCGCCATGGACGGCTTTCACGTCGCGGCCCACGCGCCGGGAGGCCTCGCGGATGCTCATCGGCCCCGCGCCTGTCATCACTTTCAGGAGCTCCCAATTCTTGGGTGTCAGCACTTTCCATAGAAGTTCCATGGTCTCGAACGAGATGTGCTCGCCCTGCGGTTCGCCGCGAAAAGCGGCCTCAACCCGTTTTCCCACTTCGTCGAGAGTAGAAATCCCGATTGTCACTGTTGCCATTGCTGGTTCCTCCATGCGCTTACATCCGCCACGAAGTCTTGCTTCAATTTCTGCAATCCCATGAACTGGTACGGTATTTCACGGTTGAAGACGTGCTTGTGATCGCCTTTGCCCGCTTCGTTGTCGTATCGCAACACGCAGATATCGTTCGAAATTAACGCCAGGCTATACTTGAAAGGATGATTGCTGCCCCTGACCGATTGGGGAACATGCCAAATCACTATTTGAACAAATGCGGTCTCCGAAATATCCAGTCGTTCACGGAGCAGCAATTCTGCCTTTCATATTGGAAATTATGCCAACGCATGAAGGTGTTGTCAATTAGTCCAACGCCAAGAGCGAAAGCAAGAGCCGCTGTCAAGCAACGTCCTCAAACCGCGCCGGCGACCAGATCCAGCATCGTCTCCGGGAAGAAGCGCGGCGCGCCGTGTTTTTTGCCGAAGATGAAGATTATGTCGTATTGCAGCAGCCGCAAGTCGCGGATCGCCGGGTCGATGCTCTTGGCCCGCGACCAGTCGGGCGTCGCTTCACCGTCCTTGTTCAGGAGCAAGCTGCGGTCCACGACGTCGTAGCGTTCATGCAAGGCGGCGAGAAAGCCGGTGTAATAGGGATGGCTGATGCCTGCCGTGTTCAGGACATGAAGCGGCAGGAAGGCCGGGCTGATCGCGCCGAGGTCCTCGACCGGGCCTGACCTGTTCGACCAGATGACCAGCGGCGTTTCGCGGTTGCGGCCCATTTCCTCGGGCGAACCCTTGCGTGGCGCGACCGGCCCTTCCAGAAAACCGGTCTCTTCATAGACCGGCCCGAGCGGCGGCAGATGATCGCCGAAAAAGGCGATGACGGTCGCACGCTTGCGCTGCTTTGCCCATTCGACGAGGCGGGCGAGACCGGCGTCGGCGTCCTTCATGCCTTCCGCGAACGTCACGATGGACCGGCGCGCCGTTTCGCCGGCCGCGGTTTTGACGTCGAGCGTGTTGTCGTCATAGCGATTCGGCTCGTAAGGCCCGTGGCTCTGCAGCGAAACGGCGAAAAAGAAGAACGGTTGATCGGTTGCGTCCGCTTCCCTGATGATCTCTTTCGTCAGCGCAGCATCCGAGGCGAGCAGGCCGCGCTTTTCCAGCGGCGGCAGGTTTTCGGCCGACATGAACCGATCGAAGCCGAAGGATTCATAGACCTCGCTGCGGTTCCAGAACCAGCCCTCAAATGGATGGATGGCTCGGGTCGCATAGCCTTCGCCGCCCAAAAATGTGGCGAGCGAGGGCACGGGGCCGCGCACATATTGCTGATAGGGAATGCTTCCGTACGGCAGGAAGGCATTGGAAAAGCCGGTCAGCGCCTCGAACTCGACATTGGCGGTCATGCCGCCGAATTCGGGCGAAAAGACATGGCCGGACTGCATCGCCCTGGCGGTGGGGATGGGATCCGGGGTGATCGTCACGCCCGGAAGCCGCGACGGATCCCAGAAGGACTCGCTCATAACCACGATGATATCGGGCTTTTCGGGGGGCAGGGACGCAACCATGCTGCCCGGCGCGTCGATGGCGTCGATGGCCTGCTGGTCGTAGCCTTCCGGCTCGGCCAACTTCGCCATCGGCACGTTCAGCGCGAAGGCCAGGGCAAAGCCGTTGCTGGCGTAGTTTTCCTTCTGGTCCCACATTTTTGGGATGATCTGGAGCCGGTCGCGCGTCCAGGAAAACGTCGCGTAGTCCATGATCGAGGCGAAGAAGGCAAGCGCGGGTACGGCGAGCGCCAGGCGGGCGGCCCTGCCGCCGAACGAAAGCCGGGGAACGCGCCGGCGCCAGAACCGCCACGCCATGACCAGGAGGGCGATGGAGGCCAGGCCGCCAAAAAGCATGGCGACAGCGGCCAGCGGGCGTTCGCGCAGAAGCAGCGGCATCAGTTCGACGATCTGGCGCGAGTAGAGGAAATCGGTCGGATAGAGCGGATCGCCGAGATAGAGCGATTTCTGATGGCCGATTGCCGCAAGCAGAAGGGCTACCGGCGCGACGATCAGCACGCCGATGTGGCGACGCGCGAATACCGCATCGAGCCCGATCAGCAGCAGCGCAAACAGCACGATTGTCGTCCAGCCGGGCCTGAAAGGCTGCTGGAAGAAGGCGACCGTCTCGGCAAGCGAGCCGCGCACGATCATCTCGATGCTGAACACGAGCGCTGCGGCGATGACGAGCGTCAGCGTAGCCGAGCCGAGCGCGCGGACTGCGCCTCGACCACGCACAAAAAATCCGGCAACCGAGGTTCCCGGATTCTCTGTCGTGGTACTGTTTTCGACTTTAGCCAACTCAATAGTCCTTGGGCGACGAAATTGTCATATGACTGTCATGGTTCCGTCACACAAGGCCAAAAGCTGTGGCGCAATTGCGAGTGGCGGCCGGGTTCGATGCGTGTTTTTGACGCGGGTCGGTTGGGTCGGCCTGCCGGCCACACTTGACTTCACGGCGCGCCATGCTTCACAGGCAGGCAAATACGAGCGTCCGGGAGCACTCATGGCCATCGCATTCACCTTTCCGGGGCAGGGCAGCCAAGCGGTCGGAATGGGCAACGATCTTTCAGATGCGTTCCCCGAGGCGCGGCGCGTCTTTGACGAGGTCGACGAAGCGCTCGGCGAAAAGCTCTCGACGTTGATCTGGGACGGTCCGGAAGAGACGCTGATGCTGACCGCCAATGCGCAGCCGGCGCTGATGGCGGTTTCCATGGCCGCGATCCGCGCGCTGGAGGCGCAAGGCTTTTCGCTCAAAGGACAGGTCGCGTATGTCGCCGGCCATTCGCTTGGCGAATATTCGGCGCTTGCGGCCGGGGGCATGTTCTCGATCGGCGATGCGGCGCGCCTTTTGCGCATTCGCGGCAACGCCATGCAGGCGGCGGTCCCGGCGGGCGAAGGCGCGATGGCTGCAATCATCGGGCTGGAGCAGGCGGATGTCGAAGCCGCCTGCGCGGAGGCTGGGAAAAATTCGGTCTGCCAGATCGCCAACGATAATGGCGGCGGGCAATTGGTGATTTCAGGCGCGAAAGCTGCGGTGGAACTGGCCGCGAAGCTGTGCACGGAAAAAGGCGCGAAGCGGGCGCTGATGCTGCAGGTGTCGGCGCCCTTTCACTCCGCGCTGATGGCGCCTGCGGCGGCAATCATGCGCGAGGCGCTGGCCTCGGTGATAAAGCATGCGCCGGTCGTCCCGGTGATCTCCAACGTCGCCGTCAAGCCGTCGATCGACCCGGACGAGATAGCGGCCAGGCTGGTCGAACAGGTCACCGGTCGCGTGCGCTGGCGCGAGACGGTCGAATGGTTCGGAAAAAACGGCGTGACCACGCTCTATGAAGTCGGCGCGGGCAAGGTCCTGTCGGGCCTGGCGCGGCGCATCGACCGCGACATGACGACGACCGCTATCAACAATCCGGGCGATGTCGAAGCGGCGGTCGCGGCGCTCTGAACCGCACGGGTTGCATCATTCGGCCCACTGCGATACTGTGAATACACGTATCGTATGGATTAGAGATGCCCACATCCATTAGATTGTCGGAAGAAACCGAGAGTCGCCTAAATGCGCTAGCGCAACGCACGGGTCGCACCAAAGCCTATTATCTGCGTGAATTGGTCGAGCGGGGACTTGAAGACCTCGAGGATTACTACCTCGCCGTGGAAGTTATGGAGCGCGTACGCCGTGGCGAGGAGGATATCCTGACTTCCGAGGAAGCCTGGCGTGGCCTGGACGATTGAATACTCGCAAACAGCGCGCAAATTCTTCGAGAAAACGGACTCACGGACACGCGGTCAAATCAGGGATTTTTGCGAGGTGCGCTTGGCGGCCCTCCACGATCCGCGCAGCCTTGGAAAGGCGTTGAAGGGCCAGTTTGGCAGTTTCTGGGGGTATCGTTCAGGCGATATGCGCATCATCTGCGATATTCAGGACAAAAAACTTGTCATACTTGTCGTTGCGATTGGGAATCGGCGAGACGTGTACAGATAGACGACTGGAGAAAGTGTCGTAAATGTTCGACTTGACTGGAAAGAAGGCGCTCGTCACCGGGGCCTCTGGCGGCATTGGCGAGGCGATTGCCCGCATGCTCCACGCTCAGGGCGCGACGGTCGGCCTGCACGGTACGCGCGTGGAAAGACTGGAGGCGCTGGCGGCAGAGCTTGGCGACCGGGTCAAGCTCTTCCCGGCCAATCTGTCCGACCGCGCCGAGGTCAAGGCGCTGGCGGCGAAGGCTGAAGCCGATCTCGAAGGCGTCGACATCCTCGTCAACAATGCCGGCATCACCAAGGACGGCCTGTTCGTGCGCATGTCCGATGCCGATTGGGACACTGTTCTGGAGGTCAATCTGACGGCCGTGTTCCGGCTGACCCGCGAACTGACCCACCCGATGATGCGCCGCAGACATGGCCGTATCATCAACATCACCTCGGTGGTCGGAGTGACCGGCAATCCGGGCCAGGCCAATTATTGCGCCTCCAAGGCCGGCATGATCGGGCTTTCGAAGTCGCTGGCGCAGGAGATCGCCACCCGCAACATCACCGTCAATTGCGTGGCCCCGGGCTTTATCGAATCGGCGATGACCGACAAGCTCAACGACAAGCAGAAGGAGGCGATCATGGCCGCCATTCCCATCAGGCGGATGGGAACCAGCGCCGAGGTCGCGTCGGCGGTCGCCTATCTCGCCTCCGACGAGGCCGGTTACGTGACCGGCCAGACCATTCATGTGAATGGCGGCATGGCGATGATCTAGCGGTTCTGGCCGGTTGCCCAAAGAGCGTTTTCGCCTTGGACCGGCGGGTTTTTTCGTGTAATGCGGCCCGCAACCGGGTATTTCAGCCCGGAACCGCGATGCCGCCATCGCGTTGCGTCGAAGACATCTTTCAACTTGATTAGCGCCATTCCGGCGGCTAACGAAGGCAGATCAACAAAGACGAGGAAGCCCAAATGAGTGACACCGCCGAGCGCGTCAAGAAGATCGTTGTCGAACACCTCGGCGTCGAGGCCGACAAGGTAACGGAGGCCGCAAGCTTCATCGATGATCTGGGCGCGGACAGCCTCGACACGGTCGAACTCGTCATGGCGTTCGAAGAGGAATTCGGCGTCGAAATCCCGGACGACGCCGCGGAAACCATCCTGACCGTGGGCGACGCCGTCAAGTACATCGACAAGGCTTCCGCCTGACGCTACGCCCGATCGCCGGCATTCGGGAGGACCTGCGATGAGGCGTGTCGTCGTGACCGGCATCGGCCTCGTGTCGCCGTTCGGCGTGGGCGCGGAGCATGGCTGGCGCGAACTCCTGTCGGGCAGGAGCGCCGCCAGCCGCGTGACCGCCTTCGATGTCGAGGATTTCGCCTGCAAGATCGCCCATTCGATCCCACGCGGGGACGGCAGCAACGGAACCTTCAACCCCGAGGCCTATCTCGAGCCGAAGGAACTGCGCAAGATCGG
>JBGTLX010000577.1:0-12051 GCA_041743855.1 Rhizobiaceae bacterium
CCTCCGATTCGTTTCGCGGTTTTGGCGCGGCTGCCCTTGCCGGCGCGCTCGCAGCCGAGATGGAATGGCTGCCGGAACTCACCGAGCACACAGGCGACGAATTCGGGGCCGGGCCGACGCTGCTCGGCATGAAGGACGACAAGACCGCCTACGACGTCACGATGCCGGCCAGCGTCTGGATGTACTGGAACGTGGCCCTGCACCGCCAAAACCCAGGCGAGGTGCTCGCGGCGTTGACGGATGCCGCTCAACGCTCGGCGACCGAATTTTGCGCCACGCTGGAAAAACGCTCGGACGCGGCCCGCGCGGGTGCGGCGATCGGGAATGTCGAAATGATCGGCTTCAAAACGCTTCTGGCTGAAATCTCCGTCAAAGATGCGAAAAACGCCGCCGCCATCGCCGATCTTGCCGGAACTTTCGCCCAAAGCGGTCTGGATCTGCCCGAACAATGCCGCCGCATCACCCAGACCGTCTGGGCGCTCAGCGGCCGCAGCGGTCCCGCGATCGTCACCGGCTTCGCCTCGACGCCCTACCTCGCCACGCAGCTCGGCGATGACCCGCTTGGCATCCGCCTAGAACACGCGGTTCGCGACGCGATCAAAGCCGTGCAGCGCGAGTCCGACGTGACTGTGCGCACCATTCGTTATTTTCCCGGCATTTCCGATGTCAGCTTTTTCGGGCAGGCGGATCAATCCAGCATCGAGGAGATCGCCGCCAACACGCCCGCCTGGCCGACTGTTCTGGGCGGCTCCGCGCGCTTCGCCGTGGCCGGAATCCCCACCGTCAACGCCGGTCCCTGGGGGCGCGACTACCACACGCGGCTGGAGCGCATGCACAAGGGCTATGGCTTCGGCGTGCTGCCGGGACTACTCCTGGGCATCGTTACGCGCGTGCTATCCCCGTCATGATCGTCTGCCGCGCCGCCAAAGCCTGTCTGCCTGTATGGCGTTGCTCGTCATGGCGTTTGCCGCTAAGTAACCGCCCGATTACCCAGCAGGAAGGTCGCCATGACGACGGACAAAGCCGCCACCGCCGCCGAACAGGCGCGCCTGCTTTCGGCAGCCCTGCCCTACATGCAGCGCTACGAGAACAAGACCGTCGTGGTGAAATATGGCGGCCACGCCATGGGCGACCCGGCGCTCGGCCAGGCTTTCGCGCGCGACATCGCGCTGCTGAAGCAGTCCGGCGTCAACCCGATCGTGGTGCATGGCGGCGGGCCGCAGATCGGCGCGATGCTTGCCAAGATGGGCATCGAATCGAAATTCGAGGGCGGCCTGCGCGTCACCGACCAGAAGACCGTCGAGATCGTCGAGATGGTTCTGGCCGGCTCGATCAACAAGGAGATCGTCGCGCTGATCAACGCCGAGGGCGAATGGGCGATCGGGCTTTGCGGCAAGGACGGCAACATGGTGTTTGCCGAAAAGGCGCGCAAAACCGTCACCGATCCGGACTCGAATATCGAGCGCGTGCTCGATCTCGGCTTCGTCGGCGAACCGGTCGAGGTCGACCGCACGCTGCTCGACCTTCTGGCGCGCTCGGAGATGATCCCGGTCATCGCCCCGGTCGCGCCCGGCCGCGACGGCCACACCTACAACATCAACGCCGACACGTTCGCCGGCGCGATCGCCGGCGAATTGCAGGCGTCGCGTCTGCTGTTTCTGACCGACGTTCCGGGTGTGCTCGACAAGGACAGGAACCTGATCGACGAGCTTTCGGTCGCAGAGGCCAAGGCGCTGATCGCCGACGGCACGGTTTCGGGCGGCATGATTCCCAAGGTCGAGACCTGCATCGAGGCGATCGAGCGCGGCGTCGAGGGCGTGGTCATCCTCAACGGCAAGACGCCGCATGCGGTGCTGCTCGAACTCTTCACCGAGCACGGCGCCGGCACGCTGATCGTGCCGTGAGCGGGCAAGAAAGATGCCCGTCGTTTTCAGACACAAAGGCGTTCGATACCACTTTTATTCCAATGAAGGCGATCCGAGGGAGCCGGAGCACATTCATGCGCTCAAGGACGGATTGGACGCGAAATTTGGCCGGACGTCGTGGTAGCTTACAATGATGGGTTCAATGCAAAGACGCTGCGTGAATTGACCGAAATTGTTGCCAACCGCCGCCGAGAAATTGCGAGCGCATGGAATGAACACTTTGGTGAGAGCAACTAAAGTCTGGTTCGATGCCGACAGCCTATGGGTTGATCTGTCGGACGGTCGAACGTTGAGCGTGCCCCTCGCATGGTTTCCGAAGCTACTGCGGGCAAGCCCTGCTGAACGGGAAACGGCGACGATCAGTACGCGTGGCTTGCACTGGGAAGACCTCGACGAGGACATTTCGATCGAGGGACTTCTCGCCGGTCGCGGCGACCAGACACGGCCGCGGACGAAGACCGAAGCCGCCTAGTAATTGGGATTGCCCTGACTGATAACCTTTGAGAGCGCGCCTTACGACAGCGCCGAGTTCCTCGACGATGAGGAATCCATCGCGGCCTATGTCGAGGAGGCTTTCGCCACAGGCGAACCCGCGCTGATCGTGAAGGCCCTCGGCACCGTGGCTCGGGCGCGCAACATGACGCGCCTGGCGCGCGACACCGGCATGAGTCGGACCTCGCTCTACAAAGCGCTCAGCGGCGAGGGCCGGCCGGAATTCGGCACCATCATGAAAGTTGCAAAGGCGCTCGGCCTCGACCTCACGGTCAAGCCTCACATCTCCGACGCGGCGTGACCAAAGGTATTATGACCTGCAGCCAGCCCGCGCGCTAGTTTTCCTCGACCGATATCCCCGAGCCGTCGATGCGCAATTCGACGCCGGGTCTCGATTCCTCGCGATAGACATAGATGCCGAGCGCGATCACGGCTGCGACAAGCGCGCCGATGACGAGATAGAGCGTGTTCTGATTGCGCATTTGCCGAATCGTCCTTGTTGCCTGAAAAACTGCATAGCCCCGGCCGGTCGGCAAAAACAGGCCTAAGGCTTTCCTTCCTGGAGCATGATCTTTTCCGAAAACCGGTTTCCACTTCTCGGGATCATGCTCAACCCACCGCCAGCAGCACCAGAATCCCGCCGACGATCAACACGCAGCCGGCGACCTCCAGCCGGTTGATCTTTTCCCGGAAGAAAAACACCGAGGCGGCGAAGGTGAAGATCATCTCGATCTGGGCGAGCGACTTGACCACCGCCGCCTGTTGCAGCGTCATGGCCATGAACCAGCCGAAGGACGCCGAAGCGCCGACCATGCCGGTGAACAGCGCCGGTTTCCAGGCTTTGGCGATGCGGCCAATCTCGGCGCGGTCCTTCCACAGCATCCAGAAGAGCATGATCAGCGTCTGAAACGAGATGACGAAAGCCAGCGTCACCGCCGCCTGCATCATGAAATTGGAGCCGCCGAGCGACAGCGAGGCTGCGCGGTAGGCGACCGCCGAAATCCCGAAACCCGTTCCCGAGGCGAGGCCGACCAGAGCGTTGCGGCTGACCATCGAGGCCAGAATCGAGCGAAAACTGACCGCGACATGGGCGACCGAGATCAACATGACGCCGAAGACGCTGATGGCTATCGCGACAATCGCGCCCCAGCTTGCAAGCTCGCCGAGAAAAATCAGCCCGAACAGCCCGGCCTGAGCGGGCTCGGTTCGCGAATAGGCCGTGCCGACCGCGAAATTGCGGAACGAGAACAGATGGACCAGCAGGAAGGTCGCGGCGATCTGGCCGACCCCGCCAAGCACCGCCCAGGCGAAGAATTCGGCGTTGAAGCCTGGCAGGGGATACCCCGCCCAAAAATGCAGCACGCCGACAAACAGAAGGGCGAAGGGAAAGCCGAAGCCGAAACGCACGAAGGTCGCGCCGGTCGTGCCCATCACGCCTTTCAGATGTTTTTGGACCGCCGACCGCAGATTTTGCAGGAACGCGGCCGCGATCGTGATCGGTATCCACAGTTCCATGGGAGGCTTTCGGGAGGACGGCAATGCGCGGCGGTGATAGACCCCGCGGCGCTGCCCGGCAAGGCGGACTACGCCGCTTCGGCGATGTCGCCTGCGAAGATCGCCAGATTGCGGCCGCGATTCTTGGCCTCATAGAGGCGCTTGTCGGCGGCGCGCATCAGTTCCGACACGTTGGCGTCGGGCGCGCAAGGCGTGCCGCCGATGCTGACCGTCAGCGGCACGGTGCGTTCGTCTTGCGGCCGGAAGCGGATCAGTTCGACTTCGAGCCGGATGCGCTCGGCGACACGTTCCGCCTCCTGGTCGCTGGCGCCGACGAGAAACGCGCCGAACTCCTCGCCGCCGATGCGGCCCAGAATGTCGCCGCCGCGGATGGCTCGCGAGATCGCCGCCGCGATCTCCAGCAACGCGGCGTCGCCCGTCAGATGTCCGAAATTGTCGTTGATCTTCTTGAAGTGGTCGGCGTCGATGATCAGCAGCGCGCCCCGGTCGGCCTTGCGCCGCGAGCCGTCGAGGGCGGCAAAGAACGTCTCGCGATTGAGCATCCCGGTCATGTCGTCGCGGCTCGCCTTGTCGGCAAGCCGACGGTGCGCTGCGGCAAGCTGCGCATGCGTGCGCGCCAGATCGCGATGCGCCGCCTTCAGCCGTTCGCTCTGCCAGAACGACAGGGCGCTCGCCGGCCAGGACACCATCAGCGGGCAGATCGTCAGCATCAGCCAGGCGTTGCCCTGGATGACGCCGCCGAGAGCCGTGACCACGCTGATTGCGAGCACGAGCGAGGCGACGAGCGAGGAGATGGCTACCAAGGTCGATTTCAGAAAGATCTGGCTCATGCACTGCTCCCGCCAGCAGAGTTAATGACAGGAAGCCTTGAAGGACATCTTTCCGGCTCGGCTAAAGTTTTACCCGATCGGCATTTTTGGCCCGGACCGATGCCAAAAAAATCCGGATCGCCGCCGGTTTCCGGACACAGATTCCGTGTCATAACAGCGCATGACCAAGCTTCCCGATCCCGCCCGCTTCGCCCATGTCACCGACTGGGTGTTCGACCTCGACAACACGCTCTACCCGCATCACTCGAACCTGTTTACGCAGATCGACGTGAAGATGACGTCCTATGTTTCCGAACTTTTGACGCTGCCGCGCGAGGCGGCGCGGACATTGCAGAAAGAGCTCTACCGCGAATACGGTACGACACTGAATGGACTGATGAACCGGCACGGCATCGACCCCGACGAGTTCCTCGAAAAGGTCCACGACATCGACTATTCGTGGCTGGTGCCCGACCCGGTGCTGGGCGCGGCGATCCGCCAGTTGCCCGGCCGCAAGTTCATCTTCACCAATGGCGACCGGCGGCATGCCGAACGCACCGCGCGCCAGCTGGGCATCCTCGAACATTTCGACGATATTTTCGACATTGTCGCCGCGGGGCTGACGCCGAAGCCGGCGCGCCAGACCTATGAAAAATTCGCCGAACTGCACGCCGTCACCGGGCACAACGCGGTGATGTTCGAAGACCTCGCCCGCAATCTCTCCGTGCCCAAGGCGCTCGGCATGACGACCGTGCTGATCGTGCCAAAAAATTTCGAGCCGACCTTCGCCGAAATCTGGGAGCGCGACGAAGCGGAAGAGGACGACGTCGATTTCGTCACCGACGATCTTTGCGGCTTTCTGACCGCGGTTCTGCAGGCGCCCGCCGTTTGAGGCGGTTCACCTCGCTCGAGGAGCGGATCGACGCCGCGGCCCATCGCGTGCTCGACCGCCTGCCGGCGCATGGTGTATCCGGCGCTGCTGTCGAGTTCCTGGTGTTCGGGCTGAAGCAGGCATGGGCCTGCCTGTTCGGCGGCGCGATGCTGGCGCTGATCATCGCTACCAAATATGTTTTGCCGGACGCGCTCGGGCTGACGCGCTACGACTTTTTGTTTATCGCCGCCCTCGGCATCCAGCTCTCGATGCTGGCGTTCCGCCTCGAAACGCTCGATGAAGCGAAGGTCATCCTGATCTTCCACATCGTCGGCACGGCGATGGAGATTTTCAAGACGTCGGCCGGCTCTTGGATCTACCCGGAAGAGAACTTGTTCCGCATCGGCGGGGTGCCGCTGTTTTCGGGGTTCATGTACGCCGCCGTCGGCTCCTATCTCGCGCGCATCTCGCGTATTTTCGACATGCGCTATGCGAACTACCCGCCGCTCTGGGCGACTGTGCTGCTCGCTGTCGCCATCTACGTCAATTTCTTCGCCCACCATTTCACCATCGACATCCGCCTCGGCCTGTTCGCCGCAACCGCGCTCCTGTATCTGCGCACGACGGTGCACTACCGGGTTTTCCGCTTCCGCCATCGCATGCCGCTGCTTGTCGGCTTCCTGCTGGTGTCGCTGTTCATCTGGTTCGCCGAAAACATCGGCACCTGGTCGCGCGCCTGGCTTTATCCCGGACAGGATGCCGGCTGGACGCCGGTGCCCATCGCAAAACTCGGCGCCTGGTATCTTTTGATGATCATTTCCTTCGTGCTGGTCACGCTCGTCCACAGACCAAGGCCGCTCGACCCGGCCGACCGATCCTGAATGCTACGGCTTCTGGTCGCGCTTCTCGTTCGACCGCGAAACGGCCCGCTTCAAGGCGTCTTCCGTTTCGCTCCTGTCGATCCCGTCCTCCGGCGTCGACGCGATGGCCAGCCCGTCATTGCCGCGCACGCTTTCGTCGAGCCGCTTTTCCAGCCGTTCGATGCGCGCCTCAAGCTCGTTCTGCAACCCTTCGGGCTTGCCGGTTTCCGGCTTTGCCTTGTCGAGGTCGAAGGCCGGGTTGCGCGCCGGTTTTTCCCGCGATTTCGTGCCGTCCTGACTGTGGGTGCGTCTCATGGCGTTCTCCTGACGGATAGAAACGCCCTGCCCCGCACGACGTTCCGAACCGCCGCTCAGAGTTCGTAAAATCGGCTGATGATGCCCCAGGCCTCGTCGGCCGAATCGACGAAGTCGATGATGTCCTGGTCGCCCGGCGAGATGGTGCCCTGTTCGGCCAAAAAATCGAGGTCGATGGCGCGCTTCCAGAACTCCTTGCCGAAGAGGATGACCGGCACACGCTCCATGCGTCCGGTCTGGATCAGCGTCAGCGTCTCGAAGAACTCGTCCATCGTGCCGAAGCCGCCCGGAAACACCGCCACCGCCTTGGCGCGCATGACGAAATGCATTTTTCTGATCGCGAAATAGTGGAAGTTGAAGCACAGTTCCGGCGTCACATAGGGATTGGGCGCCTGCTCGTGCGGCAGCACAATGTTGAGGCCGATCGAAGGGGCTCCGACGTCGTCGGCGCCCCGGTTGCCCGCCTCCATGACACCCGGACCGCCGCCGGTCACGACGACGAATTCGCAATAATCGAATGTCGCGGAATGGCGCGAGCACAGCCGCGCGAATTCGCGCGCCTCCTCGTAATAACGGCTGTTCTCCTCCAGATTCTTCTTCTGCGTCTCGTTCTTGGCGGCCCAGGCCTCGCCACCCGGTTCGGGAATGCGCGCGCCGCCAAACAGGATAACCGTCGAGCGAATGCCGCGCTCGGCGAGAATCATTTCGGGCTTGAGCAGTTCGAGCTGAAGCCGGACCGCGCGCAGTTCGCGCCGCGTCATGAAGTCCTCGTCGTTCCAGGCCAGCCGGTAGGTCGCCGCGCGGGTCTGGGGTGTGTCGGGAACGCTCTTTGCCCGCTCCAGATCCTCGTCCGAATGCGGCAGCGGCGTCCATCCCGCCTTTTCAGTCGGATTCATGCTGTTTCCGGTCCAGTCCCGTCGATCGGCGCCGTCGCGTGACGCAGCCATGATTGATTGTGCGAAAACCTTGACATAGGGTCCGCGCGATTTTGGGCGAGCTTAGCGCCCCGTCCTTAATAGCACGTTGTCGAAGGAGCATTCATGCCGAAGCCCGACCTTGCCACACTCGAAGCGACCATCGAAAAGGCGTTCGAAGAGCGCGAGGCGATTTCGACCGCGACGCGCGGCGAAGTCCGCGAGGCGATCGAGACCGCGCTCGACCTGTTGGACAAAGGCGAGGCGCGCGTCGCGACCCGCCAGAGCGACGGCGCCTGGACCGTCAACCAGTGGCTGAAAAAGGCGGTGCTGCTGTCGTTCCGGCTGAACCCGATGGAAATCATCGAAGGCGGACCCGGCCAGGCCGCCTGGTGGGACAAGGTGGCGTCGAAATTCGACGGCTGGGGCGCGGCCGATTTCGAACGGGCGGCCTTTCGCGCCGTGCCCGGAGCGATCGTGCGCCGCTCGGCCTATATCGCGCCGAACGCCGTTCTGATGCCGTCCTTCGTCAATCTCGGCGCCTATGTCGACAGTGGCACCATGGTCGACACCTGGGCGTCCGTCGGCTCCTGCGCGCAGATCGGCAGGAACGTGCATCTGTCCGGTGGCGTCGGCATCGGCGGCGTGCTCGAACCGATGCAGGCCGGCCCGACCATCATCGAGGACAATTGCTTCATAGGCGCGCGTTCCGAAGTGGTCGAGGGCTGCATCGTGCGCGAAGGCTCGGTGCTCGGCATGGGCGTCTTCGTCGGCAAATCCACCAAGATCGTCGACCGCGCCACCGGCGAGATTTCCTACGGCGAGGTGCCCGCCAATTCGGTGGTCGTCGCCGGCTCCCTGCCCGGCAAACCGTTCCCCAATGGCGAACCCGGGCCTGGCCTCTATTGCGCCGTCATCGTCAAGCGAGTCGACGCGCAGACCCGATCCAAAACCTCGATCAACGAACTGCTTCGCGATTGATTTTTTGGCCGAACGGCCGCACCCGAGCACCGCCGACCGGGAATTGAACTCGGGAGCATTAACGGGTAACGCACGTGCAACCATACGGACCAAAAGCCTCTTGCCCGACAAATCGCAGCTTATCTGGCTTTTTCTCAGCTTTTCCGGCCGCGTCGGCCGCGCGGCCTATTTTCTGGCCGGGCTGTTGCTCGCCGTCGTTCAGGCCTTTCTTCTCTACCGCTTCACGCTGGCCCCGGAAGCGAGTGCAGCCGGCCAGATGTGGGCCGCGGCCTTCTGGGTCGCGGTGCTCGTCTCGCTGTGGTCCAACGTCGCTCTCGGGGTCAAGCGGCTGCATGACATCAACAAGCCCGGCATCATCGCGGCGAGCCTGTTCATCCCCATCATCTCGATCGTGGCCTTCATCGCGCTCTGCCTGATGCCGGGCAGTCCGGGTCCCAACCGCTACGGCCGGCATCCGGACATGCCCGCCGGGGAAAACTGAGGTGGATTCGCCGCCCGGCGAACACACGGCCGCGCGCTACCGGACGCTCGACCCGCTGCTGATCATCCAGACCGCGCAGCTTCTGGAGCGGCGCGTTGCCGAGCGCTTCCCGGATGCCGGCCTGCGCAAGGTCGCGGCCGAACTCGTGGTCCTGGCGCGGGATATGGCCGACGCCGCCAAGGCGCTGGAAGCGCCGATCTGGTGGGTCCGCATCCTGATCGGACTGGCCATCCTGGCCGGCGGCTCGGTGTTCCTGTTCGTCGGCACGTTCCTGTCGTTCGACCGTATTTCGACGGTCGGCTTCGATTTCGTGCAGGGCATCGAGGCGTCGCTCAACACCCTGCTGCTCGCCGGCCTCGGCTTCCTGGCGCTCGTTCGGGCCGAGGAGCGGATCAAGCGACAGCGCGTCTTTCGTCAACTGCACGGGCTGCGCTCGCTGATCCACGTCATCGACATGCACCAGCTGACCAAGGACCCGGCCGCGCTGTCGCCGGATTTCAAGCCAACGGAACATTCCCCGCTGCGCATCACCGACAGCCAGGATCTGGCGCGCTATCTCGACTATTGCTCGGAAATGCTGTCGATCACGGGCAAGCTCGCCGCTTTGTTCGCGCAATCGGTCAATGACGGCGTGGTCATCGAGGCGGTCAACGACGTCGAGGGGCTAGGCTCCAACCTGTCGCGAAAGATCTGGCAGAAGATAACGATGATCGAGCAATCCGACATGGCGCGCTGACAGAAAATTAACGCGCGAGGTCAATGCTGTAGGCGCGTTTCTCTTGCCAGTGTGGGCCATGTCCTCGCGTAATGCCCCGCCCCGTTCGGCTGACGGCGCCCGAGGAACGGGCGGCGACGGGACTTTTTACGAAAGCGGTGGCGATCTGCCGGCAGTTTCCAAACGCCAGGACGCCGAGGAACTGCACGCCCAGAACCAGCGATTCATCGCCGCCGTCGAGAACATGTCGCACGGCATCTGCATGTTCGACGCCAACGAGCGGATGATCGTCTGCAACGGCCACTACATGCGCATGTTCGGATTGATTCCCGAGATCATGCGTCCCGGCATAACATTGTTCGATATTCTCCAGCACAGCGTCGATGTCGGCATCGCGGCGGTGACGGCGGCCGATCTCTATGCCGAACGAAAAGCATTCATAGAGAAGCGAGAGGCGTCGAGCTACAGCGAGACGCTGGCCGACGGCCGCATCATCACCATCTCGCACCGGCCGATGGACGATGGCGGCTGGGTGTCGATCTACGAGGACATCACCGAGCGCCGGCTTGGCGAGACGGCGATGGAAGAGCAGAACCGCCGCTTCGACGCTGCCCTGTCAAACATGTCGCAGGGTCTGCTGATGTTCGACGCGGAGTCGAAACTGATCGTGCGCAACCAGCGCTATCTGGAAATCTATGGCCTGGAGGCCGGCCAGCAGCCGCTCGGCGCGACGCATCGTGACGTCACTCAAGTGCTGGTCGGCAACGGCATATATCACTTGGAGACCGTCGACCAGATCGTCACGTCCGTCAGGGAGGCGGTCGCCGCCGGCAGGACGCTGACCGTTCACCGGGAACTGGCCGACGGACGCACCATTCATGTCACGCACCGCCCGATGGCGGGTGGCGGCTGGGTCGCCTCCTTCGAGGACGTCACCGAAAGCCGCCGCGTCGAGGCCAGCATCAGGCACATGGCCCACCACGACGCGCTGACCGATCTCGCCAACCGGCTGACATTTGCCAAGCGCGTGGAGCAGGCGCTGGCCCAGTGCAGGCAGGAGCGCCGGCCGCTGGCCATCTTTTCCATCGACCTCGACCGCTTCAAGGCGGTCAACGACACGCTCGGCCACCCCGTCGGGGACAAGACACTGCAAGCCGTGGCCGCAAGGTTGCGCGCGAGCATCCGTGAGGGGGTTGACACCGCGGCTCGCGTCGGCGGCGACGAATTCTCCGTCATGCTGGTCGGCATGGACAGAGCCGGCGCCGATCGATGGGCCCGGCGGCTGATCGACAGCATAAGCCAGCCCTACACGTTCGACGGCCATCAGGTCGGCATCGGCGCCAGCGTCGGCATCGCGCTTGCGCCGGAAGACGGCCTCGATCTGGAGCGGCTGGTCAAGAACGCCGACCTCGCGCTCTACCGCGCCAAGCAGGAAAGCCATGGCGGCCACCGGTTTTTCGAAGCGCAGATGGACGCCAACCGCAGATTGCGCCATGCGCTGGAGATCGACCTTCGCGACGCGCTGTCGCGTCATGAGTTGGAGCTGTTCTATCAGCCGGTCATGGCGATCCGGACGGGCGGGATCGGCGGCTTCGAAGCCTTGCTGCGCTGGCGCTGCCCCATTCGCGGGCTGGTGCTGCCCAACGATTTCGTCCCCGTCGCGGAAGACACCAATTTGATCGTGCCGATCGGCGAATGGGCCTTGCTGCAGGCCTGTGCGGAGGCGGCGTCGTGGCCGACGGGACTGCTTTTATCCGTCAACGTCTCGGCGGTGCAATTCCGGCGCGGCAATTTCGCCGAAACGGTGCTTTCGGCGCTGAGAACCACCGGCCTCGAGGCAAGGCGGCTGGAACTCGAGATCACCGAAACCGTGCTGATGGATCACAGCGAAGCCGTACTCCAGACCTTGCGGCAGTTGCGTGAGATGAAGGTTCGCATCGCGCTCGACGATTTCGGAACCGGCTATTCGTCGCTGAGCTATCTGCGCAAATTCCCGTTCGATCGCCTCAAGATCGACCGCTCGTTCACCGTCGAAATCGACCGCGCCGGAACGGCCGCCATCGTCAGCGCGATCGTGGGGCTGGGCGAGCAACTCGGCATGGCGGTCACAGCGGAAGGCGTCGAAACGGCCAGGCAACTGGCGCTGATGCGCGCCGCCGGCTGCACCGACGCG
>JBGTLX010000578.1:0-6644 GCA_041743855.1 Rhizobiaceae bacterium
CCGCAGACCTGGGCCAGGCTTGGCGCGCGGATCAGCGTCGCGGCGATCGGATCGGCGGCGGCCTTGAGGTCGTCCGCCCCGAGCGGCGTCCAGCCTTTCCCGCGCCGCTTCTTCAGCGGAGGGACGTTGATCGTCCGGGCCACGTCGCCGTTTGAAAAGCGGATATCAACTATCGTGGCCTTCTTGCCCGAAACATAGTCGGCGCGAAACCTTGTCGGTTGCGTCGCCTTGTCGGAGAATCGGCCCGACGCCACAAGCGTGCCCTTGGTGTCGTCGAACAGCGCGCCAAGCCCAGCTGCGGCCACCGTGCCCTTGATCGAATAGGATTCCGGATCGATGCGGCTGTCGAAATTGACCCGGGCGACGACGAGGCCGAGATAGGACAGCGTGTATTCGCCCCGGTAGGTTTTCGGCGCGGCGGCGGCTTGCCCAGCCCCAAGAAAGGCGGCGGCTACTCCGGCCAGCAGGATGTTGCAAAAGCGGATCATCTGGAGGGCGCAATCCTCAAGGTTGAATGGCGGCTGGCCGAACCGGCTGCGCCAGCCCTGTCTTGCGTTCTATCAGCGCAAATTCGGCCTTTCTGTGGACAAGGCGAGACCATGCATGGACAAGCTCGCGCTTGACGCATGCGCCAAATGCCCCTATGGAACGCCGACTTTTCCATGAGGCCGCTAGCAAAGCGACTGCGCGCCAATTTAGCCCGGCGCACGAAGTCATTGGCCTGTTCCAGACCCGAAGGTAGTTGAAAAATGTCCCGTGCTTGTGAATTGACCGGCAAGGCCGTAATGTCCGGCAACAATGTGAGCCACGCCAACAACAAGACGCGGCGCAAATTTCTGCCGAACCTGGTCAAGGTGACGCTGATCTCCGAAACGCTGAGCCAGAATGTGCGCCTGCGCATTTCAGCCAATGCGCTGCGCACGGTCGAGCATCGCGGCGGCCTCGATGCGTTCCTGGCCAAGGCCGACGTGGCCGAGTTGTCGCAGCGCGCGCGCCTGCTGAAGAAGCAGATCGCAAAAAAGTCCGCCGAACAGGTCGAAGCCGCCGCCTGACATCTAACCATCCGGGGGTGATGAGATTCACCTCAGGGCGAGCCGAAAACGGCAGGTTTCGAGACCGGAGCGGAGTGTACGTTTGGGTACATGAGCACCGGAAGCGTAGAAAGCCGCCGTTTGCAGGCCGCCATCAGGTGAATATCACACACCCGGTTCTACTGGTTCCATAACCCAGGCTAAAAAAATGAAATCCATTTCCGCGTATCTGCCGTTCGTGGCCGCCATGGCGCTTGTCGTCGTGGCGTCGAATGTGCTGGTCCAGTTCCCCGTCCAGGGAACTATCGGACAAGTCGCGCTCGCCGACATCCTGACCTGGGGCGCGTTCACCTATCCCTTCGCGTTTCTGGTCACCGACCTCACCAACCGCCGCCATGGGCCGAAGCCCGCGCGAAAAATCGTCTTCGTCGGCTTCATGCTTGCCATCGCCTGCTCGATTGTCGCGCCGCCGCTGCTCTTCGGTTACGGGCTGATCGAATTCCAGACCGCCGCCGACCGGATCGTGCGGATCGCGCTGGCTTCCGGCGCTGCCTTCCTCCTCGCTCAGCTCCTCGACATCACCATATTCAACCGGCTGCGCCGGCAATCCTGGTGGCGCGCGCCGATATTCGGAACGCTGGCCGGCTCGGTGCTCGACACCGCGATCTTCTTCACGCTGGCGTTTTCGGCGACCTTCGCTTTTGCGGGCCCCAACGACGCGTTCGCGCTGGAGCCCGCGCCGATGCTGGGTTTACTGCCGGTCGAGGCGGCGCGCTGGGTCTCGTGGGCCCTCGGCGATCTTGGCGTAAAACTTGTGATCGCGGCGGTCGCGCTTATCCCGTATCGCCTGATCGCCGCCCGCTGGAGTCAGCCGGCGGCGGCTTAGGTAGCGTTCCTGCCTCATCGCCAGCGGCGCGGCCCCAATTGACGCCACAGATCGTAGATCGCGAGGGCAAGCCCGATCGCGATGGCGATGAACAGATCGGCGCGGCCGACCTTGATTCCAATGATCCCGAGAAACCCGGCGAGGACGGCAAGCGCAAAACCCGCCATGATACGATCGAGCGTCATCGGCCTGCCTCCTCGCTAGAGCATCGGACCGAAAAGTGGAATCCGGTTTTCGGATTGTTCCGATGCTCATTCAAAGTGTTAGATCGTCCTTTGTGCGTCCCAAGGACGCACGGCGATCCAAATGTTGCGCCCCGCATTGCGCCCTCACCGTCCATAGATCGCGTTGGGCAGCGCAAACACGATCTGCGGGAACACGTAGATGAGCACCATGCAGAGGATGACGATGCCCATATAGGGCATCATGCCCCGGAAAATGTCGGGCAGTTCCACTCCCGGCGGCGAGATGCCCTTCAGATAATAGGCCGACATGGCCATGGGCGGCGACAGGAACGCCGTCTGCAGGTTGATCGCCACAAGTATGCCGAAAAACAGCGGGTCGATGCCGAAATGCGGTAGCAGCGGCAGGAATATCGGCACGAAGATGACAATGATCTCGGTCCACTCCAGCGGCCAGCCCAGAATGAAAATGATCAGTTGCACGATGAGCAGGAAAGCGAGCGGCGAGATGTCGAGCCCCGTCACGAAATCGCCGATCAGCTGCTGCCCGCCGAGATAAGCGAAGATCGAGGCGAAGGTGGCCGATCCGACGAACAGCCAGCACACCATGGCGGTGGTGCGGGCGGTCAGATAAACCGACTCCTTCAGCCTTTGCCAGGTCAGCGCGCGATAGGCCGCCGCCAGCAGAATGCCGCCCGCGGCCCCTATGGCCGCAGCTTCCGAGGGCGTGGCGAAGCCGAACAGGATGGCGCCCAGCACGGCCAGGATGAGGAAGGCCAGCGGCACGAAGGAGGTGAACATCATCCAGCTGATCTGCAGGAAGCTGTAGTCCCCGATCTGCTCCTTGGTCGGCTTCGGCGCGATCTGCGGCTGCAGCATCGCCCTGCCGACGATATACAGCATATAGAGCCCGGCGAGCAGCAGGCCGGGCAGGAGAGCCGCCGCATACATCCGCACCACCGACACGCCCGACGTCGCCGCATAGACGATCAGCAGGATCGAGGGCGGGATCAGGATGCCAAGAGTGCCCCCGGCGCAGATGACGCCGGTGGCGTAACGCACATCGTATTTCGCCTTCAGCATCGCCGGGAGGGCAAGCAGCCCCATCAGGGTCACAACGGCGCCGACAATGCCGGTGGCGGTGGCAAACAGCGTGCAGGTGATGAGCGCTGCCACCGCCATTGAGCCCGGAAGACGGCGCGTCGCGATGAACAGGGTCGAGAACAGGCGGTCGACGATGTTGGCGCGCTCGACGATGTAGCCCATGAACAGGAACAGCGGGATGGCCGTCAGCACGTCGTTGGACATGACCGAATAGGTCTGGTTCACGAACAGGTCGAAGATGCGGTTGTTGAAAAGACCGCTGACCCACGTCTCGGTCTGCGTCCAGCTGTCGGCTCCGGCCTCGACCGCGCGGTTGTAGGGCGCCCACATGCGGCCCGCGTCGAAATAGGCGTAGTAGCCGAAGGCGACGCCAAGCGCCGCCAGCGTGAACGCCACCGGAAAGCCCAAGAAAATCGCAAGGATCAGGATGAGCAGCATCCCGACGGCTATGAATGGGTCGCTCATCGCTGGGGTCCGCGCTGGTTACCGCCTGTTTCGTCGTTTCTGGAGGGCAGTTCATAGCCGGACGGAATATCGAGCGGCTCGGAACCATGCGCCAGGACATCGAGCGTCTTGGCCTGCATCAGCACTTTTTCGGTCTCCTCCACATCGTCGAGCGCCTGCGGCCAGTGCCCAGTGCGCATGCAGACGATGCACCGGAAGACCTGCGCAACGCCCTGCAGGAAGAGCAGAATGCCGGCCGCGACGATGACCGACTTGAACTGGTAAACGGGAATGTTCGCCGGGCTCATCTGGCTGACTTCGAAATAGCCCCAGGAGCGGGCCGCGTAGCGCCAGCCGGCGAAGACCAGCGCCAGCACCGCCGGAAAGAAGAACAGGAAATAGAGTACGATCTCGACCCTGGCCTGCGTCCGTGGCTTCCAGAGACGGTAGATGAAATCGCCGCGGACATGGCCGTCCCGCGACAGCGTGTAGGCGCCGGCCATCATGAACATGGTGCCATACATCATGTAGGACAGGTCGAAGGCCCAGGGCGTCGGCGCACGGAAAAAATAACGCACGACAACCTCGTAGGAGACGCCGATCGTCATAATCAGCACGCACCAAGCAAAGACCTTGCCGAACCAGGCCGACAATTTGTCGGCGAACCAGATATAGCTTTCCACTTATATGCCCGCTCGGTTGGTCGGCGAAGCTGACCATGACCTCCGGCGGGACGCTCGGTCCGCCGGAGGTCATGACTGACGGAGACGTCAGATCTTGTTCGGGAAGTAATGCTGATAGGCGAGCTTGTAGTCGGGCGCGTTGAGCAGGCTGTAATAGACGACGCGCTCGCACCATGCCTTCTGGCTGTCGGCCACCTTGGCGAAGAACGGATCTTCCATCAGCGGCGGCAGAATCTTGTCCCAGGCTTCGAGCTGCGCCTGCAGAACCGAGTCGGGCGTGCGCTTGACGTTGACTCCGGACTCGGTCTGCAATTTCTGCAGATCGGTCGAATACTGGTTCATCGCCAGCGAGTAGTTCGCCAGATGCGCGGCTTCCACGCCGTATTTCAGGATCGCCTGCAAATCCGGCTCGAGGCTTTCGAACTTGTCCCGGTTGAAGATGTATTCGAACGACTCGCTCGCTTGATGGTATGAGGCCAGCATGTAGTTCTTGGCCACGTCCTGCGAGCCGAAACGCATGTCCGAGGTGGGGTTGTTGAATTCGAAGCCGTCGATCACGCCGCGCTCCATGGCCGGCACGATCTCGCCGCCCGGAAGCTGCGAAACCGCCGCGCCCATCGACTGGAACAGATCGGCTGCGAGGCCCACGGTTCGGTATTTCAGCCCGGAGAGCTGGGCTGCGTCGGTGATTTCGCTCTTGAACCAGCCGAGCGGCTGCGCTGGCATTCCGAAGGACAGGAAGCCGACGACGTTCAGCCCGAGAACGTCCTGGGTGAGTTCGCGATAAAATTCCTGACCGCCGCCATGGTAGAGCCAGGCCAGCATCTGGTTGGCGTCGCCGCCGAAGACGGGCCCCGTGCCGAACAGCGAGGCGGCCTTGTTCTTGCCGTACCAGTAAACCGGCACGGTATGCGCCGCGTCGATGGTGCCGTCATGGCAGGCGTCCTGCACCTGGAACGCGCCGACCACGGCGCCGGCTGGCAGGAGATCGATCTTCAGGCGGCCGGCCGACATTTCCTGGACGCGGGTGACATACTGCGCCGCCATTTCCTGGAAAACGTCCGATGACGGCCACGACGACTGCATCTTCAGGGTGACCGGAGCCTGCGCCAGAACGGCCGGCGCGGCCAGCGTGCCAGCGGCGGCGATGCCTGCCCCGGCCATTGTGGAGTTTTTGAGAAAGCCTCTTCGCGAAATTGCCTTGCTGGTCATGTCTATCCTCCCGGGATTGTTTTGATTTTTTTTGCGTTCCGCGGGTGCAGACTACGCAAAGCTCCGCGTGATGCAAGTGCAAGCAACCGCGCCATTAGACGAAGGTATTAGGCCGGCTCGTTGTTGCCTTGCACATCCGGCTCAGGTCGCCTCTTCATCCGGCGGTCTGAAGCGCCGATCCCGCAACCGGCCAGAAACATGAACGCCGATTTGCGGCATTGTCGCGAAACAGGCGTGGCGCATTCTCCGCCTATCGAAACATCGGGAGTGCGGATCGGCATGCGCAGGGGGATGGCGAACTGGCTGGCGAGGGTGGGCATCGCGACCGCGATCCTCACCGCAGCCGGCCTGCTGTCCGATCCGGCAAGCGTCGCGCCCACCCATGGGGAAACACGGTCATGAAGTCGACATTCGCATCATCCGTCTTCTCGGCGCTTCTCTACACTCAGGGCCTACTCGGCTTTGCGGGCGTGTCCGCCATCGTCTTGAAGGAACTGACCCAGCGGGAACCGGTTTTCGTCAGGGGCGCGGCCTCGGTGACGCCGGCCTCGGCAGTCTGGTGAGCGCGATCGCCATCTCACTCCGGCTGCGAAGCCGGCGGGTCGAAGCGATAGCCGGAGCCGCGAATGGTGACGATGCTCGTCGTATCGAGCTTGCGGCGCAGGCGAACGATCCTGGAATCGATCGACCGGTCGAAGGCCTCGGTGCTTTCAGCGGGCGCGGCGGCCAGTATGTCGTCGCGGGTCAGCACCTTGCGGGGGCTGGCGAGGAACAGCCGGAGCAGCGCGATCTGGCCGGCAGAAAGCTGTTCCTCGCCTCCCGTTCGGTGCATGACCAGCGCCGCGCGAAGGTCGACCGTCGAGTTCTCGAGCACCACGAGCGCACCACCGCTCTTTCCTCTCCGGCCAAGCAGTCCGCCGATGCGGGCGGCCAGTTCGCGAGGGTTGACCGGGCTCGCCACCACGTCGGCCGCGCCGAGTTCCAGCGCCAGCACCTTGTCGATCAAGCCGGCGGCGGAAAACGCCATGATGAAGCCCGGACCCGAACCGCCCGCATGCCGGCGCAAAATGTCGAGGCCGAGGCCGGCGGGCATGCGCTCGCC